>CAYURS010000065.1:0-5669 GCA_964447165.1 uncultured Thiotrichales bacterium | reverse complement strand
GAGCCACGACATAATTGTAGTCGTGACGCAACTCTGCATCTCCATCAACCACCATAGCAGCAACCTTGGTGTAGGTCAGCCGTGCGTGAGAGCGCATCACTGCATCGTAAAAACGAACGCCCTTAACCTGTGCATGTGCGTCCAACTCCATATCGCAGACCATGCAAAGGCGGTCAACATCAGGGTTGATTGAACACAAGCCATTCGATAACTTCTCAGGCAACATAGGTATTACGCTATTTGGGAAATAGACTGAATTACCGCGTAGCTGTGCCTCTTTATCGAGGGCCGTGCCAGGCTTTACATAAGAAGAAACATCTGCAATCGCGACAATCAGGCGCCAACCCTTACCTTTTCTCTCACAATACACGGCATCATCAAAATCACGCGCATCTTCACCATCGATAGTGACTAAAGGTAGGTCACGTATATCTTCACGTTTTGAATAACTGTTTTTATCTGCCTCATCGCCAAATTTCTCTGCCTCTGCCCATACTTCTTCTGGCCATTCTTGCGGAATCTCAAATAAACGTGCGGCAATGTCAATTTCCATGCCCGGCGCCATGTGATCACCCAGCACCTCAGAGATATGTCCAATCGCTGGTGCATGCTTTGTTGGCTGCTCGACAATGGTCACAACAACCATTTGCCCGTCTTTCGCTGCACCCTCTTGCCCGGCGGGCACCATCACTTCGTTAGCAATACGCTTATTACTGGGTGTAATGTGCCCAATACCGTGCTGATGATGAAACTGACCAACCAGCTCATGATTGGCACGCTCTAATATCTCTACCGGCGCCCCTTCGCGGCGACCACGGCGGTCGGTGCCCGAAACATGACAAATACAGCGATCACCATGCATAAGCGAGCGCATGTGTCGATCGGAGATAAATAAATCGTCACTGCCATCATCAGGAATTAAAAAGCCAAAGCCATCGGCATGGCCCATAATGCGCCCTGCCACTAAATCCATATCATCGAGCAGACCATAACCACCACGACGGTTATGAAAAACCTGGCCATCTCGCTCCATAGCACGCAAGCGACGCCGTAATGCTTCCAGACCATCTTCATCTGTAATGGTCAGGGTAGCGGCGATCTCTTCACGACGCATGGGACCAGAACTTTGCGCAAGCACATGAAGAATATGTTCGCGACTCGCTATAGGCTTATCGTAGTTACTTGCCTCACGTTCGGCATGAGGGTCTTTTTTTGATGTGCGTTTTTTATCAGTTTTTTTAGTCACGATTCAGGTAGGCAGTAATCTGGAGGATAGAAGGAGGAACAACGTTAAGCGCTTGATATTGCAGTATAAGATGCGTCCATCCATTGACAATAACACGTTGAGCCGGTAAAGTCCGCCGCCATCGTTAGCTCCCATCCACATATTGGCCCAGGTGGCGGAATTGGTAGACGCGCTAGCTTCAGGTGCTAGTGGCCGTAAGGTCGTGGAGGTTCAAGTCCTCTTCTGGGCACCATTATTAAATACGTTGGGAACCCCGCCAGAGTGTTTTTGCGTTATCAATAACCATTTGAGCAAGCACACCTAAACCTTACATCCATCATCAGTACAACCTTCCGCAGGCGCAGGACTCTCAACACGGGCACTCACTGTATGTGGATCATTGATCAATGCCGATATTTCAGCACCAATTTGCAAATCTTCAGGTCGGCCAAAATAGTTAGCGCGTAACATGCCTTCGCGGTCGATCAAAATTAACGTTGGGGTGCCACGCATTTCATAACGCGCCATAGTCACGGGTGTATCAGCATTGGCGCTAGCCGTATCAACGCCGATTGGAAAACTTAGGCGATATTCATGGATAAAGGCTTCGAGTGATGTAGGCGTCATGGCCGCATGATGTTCAAACACGGTATGTAGTCCGATGACAGCAACATCATCTCTGGAAAAATAATCATGCAGCTTTTGTGCTTGCGGCAAGCCATGACTGACGCAACCTGGGCAGAGCATTTGAAAGGCGTGGAGCACGACAACTCTACCACGTAGTTGTTCTAGGGTTATTGCATTATCGCTATTAAACCACTGACTAATACTCCAGTCAGGTGCTTGATGAACTGTGGCAGCCATGCTTTCTCCTTATTTCTCTGTATTTTTCCAGCGAAGACAATTCGTCTTACTTTATGCTTTGCCAATGTAGATCGATATTTTCCAAGCCCTGCGTTAACAGCTGAAAAGCGTTATCGACCTCGGCATAATTATTACCTTTTACGCCTAAATCCACCCAACGTTCTTTTTTCTTCAATCTTGGTAAACTAAAAACTCTAACTTGCGGGCACTGCTCTAGAATGGATTCCATGAGCGGGATTAAATCACTTTCTCGCGCATGATTGATACGCACAACATGTTCAAGCTGAGGTTTGCCTTGGATATGCGAATACTCCTTATCGAGCACCCATGCAATCATCGGCGTTGCCATCTTGGGGAACCCGGGCACGCAGTGTATACAATCCACACTAAAGCCAGGAATTTGATTAATTGGATTAGGAATCAAACGTGCGCCAGTGGGGAATTCAACCATGCGTTGGCGCTCGGGTGTGACATCAGCACCGGAAAATCTCTGGCGTAAAATTTCCAGCCCTTCTGCATGCGGTAGCAAGCCTCTCTCGCTGGCAGCAGCAACCGCATGGCGGGTCAAATCATCAGGCGTAGCACCAATACCACCGCAACTAAAAACAATATCCCCAGATTCCAATGCGTTACGGTAGGCTCTGCTCAGCTGCGCCAGGTCGTCGGCCATAATGCGACACCAATTCAATTGCAACCCGCGCTTAGACAATAGCGCAACAACATTAGCAAAATGTTTATCCCTGCGCCGGCCGCTTAGTATTTCATCTCCAACAATGATGAGTCCTATTTCCATGAACTGTTTCCATTACTGTGACAATTCAAGCCTCTTTCCTAAGGCAGGTATTGGCTCAGAGCGGCCATATTGATAGGCTATCTGGCCATTAACAATAGTCGTATCAACCGATGCTCTAAAGCTGTCACCTTCAAACGGCGACCAAGCACATTTATATAAAATATTATCAGCGCTGACGAGTTGCGACCTTTCGGTATCAATCAGCACTAAATCGGCCCAATAACCCTCACGAATAAAACCACGATCAACGACATTGAAACGTTGCGCAACATTATGACTAGTTTTTTTAACAATAGTTTCTATCGACATAAGGCCATCAGCATAGAACTCAAACAAAATCGGCAGTGCATGTTGCACCAGTGGTAAACCAGCAGGCGCCTGCATAAACGGCCCGGCTTTTTCTTCTGCCAGATGCGGCGCATGATCAGTGGCGATAACATCGATGATGTCATCATTCACTGCAGCTAATAAAGCAGCACGATCTTCAGCACGTTTAATCGCCGGGTTACACTTAATGCCATTGCCTTTTGTCGCGTAATCTTCTTCTGATAAAAATAAATGGTGAACACAGGCTTCCAGTGATATTTGTTTGTCTACGACATCGCCTGACGTAAATAGCCCAAGCTCTTTGGCTGTCGTGAGATGCAAAACATGTAATTTAGTGCCAAAGCGTTTTGCCAACGATACCGCTAATGATGATGATAAATAACAGGCTTCTTCCGAGCGAATTTTGGGATGCATGGCAATCGGCACATCGTCACCATATTTCTGGTACGCCAGTGCTTCATTGCGTTTTATTGTTGGCGTGTCTTCGCAATGGGTTGCAACCAGAATTGATGCTTCGGCAAAAATACCTTCCAACGCTTGCTCATCATCGACCAGCATATCTCCGGTCGAGGCACCCATAAATATTTTAATACCACAGGCAGTGTTTTTAGGCAGGCGCTGTATCTCTTCAAGATTGTCATTGGTCGCGCCTAAATAGAAGGCGAAATTCGCTGCAGCACGACCATTCGCTCGTGCATATTTATCCTCTAACGCTTGGTAATTAATTGTTAGCGGATTAACGTTAGGCATTTCCATAAAGCTAGTAATGCCCCCCGCCACGGCAGCGCGTGATTCGGTCGCCATGTCGCCTTTTTGAGTCAAGCCGGGCTCGCGAAAATGCACTTGACCATCAATCATTCCAGGGATAAGCAGCTTACCTTTGGCATCGATAATCGTATCGGCCTGGCGATGCGTTAAGGCTGCGCCAATCTCCTCGATACGGCCATTCTTACAATAGACATCAGCCGGGAATTTCTCCCCTTCATTGACCAGCGTGGCATTAACAATCAACAACGAACTCATTTTAGGCTCCCAAGTTGCTACAGTACCGACTAAGACAAAACGTAGCGCCGATACAGTTGAATTTATACTATATACTATACCGTTTTTGCAGGCTTGATCGTGACCAAAGAGACAACATCTATTCAACAAGTTTCGTTCAAGCAACTGGAACGGGGTCAATGTGGTGACAGTGTTGGCCTCGGTGAGTGCCTGGCCAGCCTTAACTACAATGACGATGGCCTGATTCCTGCTATTGCACAGCAATATGACAGTGGTGAAGTGTTGATGATGGCCTGGATGAATCAAGCCGCCATCGAAGAAACACTGAAAACTAGCCAAGTCTGCTATTGGTCACGCTCACGGCAAGATTATTGGCGTAAAGGTGAACGCTCAGGCAATTGGCAAAAATTAAAATCGATGAAAATTGATTGTGACGGCGACACACTGTTACTGAGTGTTGACCAGCAAGGGGCTGCTTGCCACACTGCACGACGCCATTGTTTTTACCTACTTGTCGATAACGACAAGGTTTCTATTAACGATACGCCAATAGTTGACCCCGACACCTTATACAAGGAGCCTCTGATTAAGTCATGACCGGCTGTCTTGAGTTCAAAATTTTCAACTCCTGCGTTACGAATCTTGGTAATAGCCCTGCTATTATCTGCAATTCGCGCCTTGGATTTGAAGATTTTGAACCTCAATCCAGTTCGCCCAGACTTAATCAGAGGCTCCATAAATAAACATACCCCCAACACCAACACACACGCTTTATTATGCCACTACAACTCTATAATACTCTGCACGCAAAAAAAGAAATTTTTCAACCGTTGGATCCTGATCGCGTCACGATGTATGTCTGCGGCCCCACGGTTTATAATGTTATTCACATTGGTAATGCGCGCCCTGCTGTGGTGTTTGATGTACTTAACCGCGTTTTAAAACAACATTATAAAAATGTTATTTACGCACGCAATATCACTGATATCGATGATAAAATTATTGCTGCTGCAAAAGCAAATGGCGAAGATATTGCCATACTGGCAAAACGTTTTATTGACATCTATCACGATGACCTAAAAGCACTTTACAATGAAGAGCCTACATTAGAACCCTTAGCGACCGACAATATTGATGAAATGATCACCATGATCGAATCATTGATTGAGCGCGGGCATGCCTATGAAGCCGAAGGCCATGTACTGTTTCATATTCCCTCTAATAAAAGTTATGGAAAACTGTCGAAACGCTCATTAGATGACATGATTATCGGCGCACGCGTTGAAGTTGCACCCTATAAAAAACACCCTGCTGATTTCGTTATGTGGAAACCCTCCGATGACGACACCCCGGGCTGGCATAGTCCCTGGGGGCGCGGCCGACCCGGCTGGCATATCGAATGTTCAGCAATGGTTCGCAAACACCTTGGCGGCACCATTGATATTCATGGCGGCGGCC
>CAYURS010000064.1:0-5693 GCA_964447165.1 uncultured Thiotrichales bacterium | reverse complement strand
CGATAATATGGCAAACCACTATATAATACCTCATCGATCAGTTGAACTTGTTTCGGGTCGACTGTTTAAAGTTTAAGAATGGATAACATAGGAGAGTTCTGCTTTGGCCGCGATTCGATTGCGCATACCGAAACAAAACCCAGAGTATATGGGGTCGGTACCCGACACACTGAAATCCTTGAAAAAGTGGTGTGACAATCTGTCACTGGCCAACCAACGCGACTCTATTGTTGAACTTCATACTATGCTCAGGCGTATGAACCGCGTGCCGATCAAAGTCGAAATTCGTTATCAGCTGTTAATGCATTTGCATCCGTTCGTTCGCGAGCTGACAAGCATTGTAAAAAAATCGTATTTAAATACACGCCTACCACTGCCCCCCAAAACTGTGCAGTCGGCCGAAGCACAGCGTAAACTACTCACCACCATGGCCGATGGCTTTAAAATTATCGCGGTAGAACAATTACAATCAGGCGAAATACTCACAGGGCATGCACACCTAACAGAAAATACCTTATATAAGGCTATACACTATCTTGGCCTGATCGTGCTTGATCATTATTTGATCTATACCGAGCAACCCGCCGTGGTATGGGGCGAGCTTAATCAGCTATTTGCGCTTGCTGAATCCAAAAGGCTGATATCGCAGCCTATTAATATAGCCGATAAACATGAACCCTCGACCATTTTAGAAAGTTATCAGCGTATTTTGTTACTCGCACTAAGCAACCCCTACCACCTAATGCAAGGTGAAGCTGCCAGGCTCTATACACATCTTGCCAGCTGGGCCAGTTATGTGCGATTAATAAGCGGTTCATACCAGCCTGGGAAAATTGGGAAATTTGTCGTTGATCTCGCCGCAGCAGCACCACCAAGATATTCTTCGCAAATCGCAAGCCCGCAGCCACCACGGGTAGCACGCGTCATCAATGTCAGCCGCTTGCTTGATCATTTAGAGGACATCATTTCGCAACAAAGCATAAACAAGGCCACTATTACCAAGCGTATTGAGCAAGGCCTATATCGTCGCGTGACACGCGTTTTGGGCGCACGCTGCGAGCGCCTATCACCACGCATAGCCAGCGATGTTAACGCTGAAGTGGTATTTGGGCTACGCCACTGCCACCAGCTAATAAGTAATAGTGATATTTTTCGTCCAGAAGAAATAGAGTCAAGCCTACTTAAAAACGAATCACTCGATGATCAGAGTGACGCAATGATATTGATACCTTCTGCAAATCAAATAGGGAATGACAGCTTCTCGCCAAATAAAACCGATGCCAACGCCAACCAGTCACGTACATCCAACTTTAACACCGAAACTGACCAGCGAGATATCTGGAACAAAGTCTACGCCACTCGCGCCAAAGCCGAGCATTATATTGACGAAAATAAATCACAAACATCCACCCCTGAATACACCATTTCCCTAGGCAAGCAAGGCAGCGAAAGCACAGGCGGTATCGATTTATCCTGTACTACAGCAAATGGCATCTCTGTTCGAGTGGGCGATGCAGTTGGCTTTCGCACCCCTATCCCCGGCGCCGAAGACGTTTGGGAAATTGGCAGTATCACTTGGCTGCGCATTATCAATGATGGCACAGTTTATGTGGGTATCAAGCGCATCGCTGGGGACGCCTTACCTGTCGCTAGTCGTGGTTTAGTCGGCGTTGGCGAAGGCAGTGAATATTATCGTTCTTTGATCGTGCCTAGGCTGGATCCTGATGAAAACCCAACCTCTATTATCACGCCCGCTGCAGTCTATAACATCGATTCACGTATTTTTATCAATACGGGTGAAAAGATCCTTCACGTCAGGCTGACACAAATGATCGATACCACTAATTCTTACTCTCATTTTCGCTTCGAGCGTCTGCATTAAACTCTACCAAACAAATCTATAGTGTCTCTGGCTTACAGGCAGATACAAGCCATATCAATTTTTAGCGTTAACCTTAACTTTGGGTTAAAAATGCCGACATCAGCATTGAGACCATAAAGATCATAAGGATAATGGTATGACCCAAGCACCAGAAATTAAAAAAGACGAAATGTATTGCCTGCTACGCGAAGGCGATATGGCAACATTTAACCAACGCAAAGAAGATGGTGAAACACCAGATCTCACTCACTGTGATTTTCGTAATGTCGACCTGCAAGGTATGGATGCAAGCAGTCTAGATTTCAGCAACAGCTATTTCCGTCAAGCTGATCTACGTGGTATCGATTTTAGCCAAAGCAATATGAACGGTGCCAGCATTCATGGCGCTAAAATCAGTGGGGTTTTCTTCCCACCGGCTATCGATCCCTATGAAATCTTTATGTCCTACCAGTACGGCATTCGCCTACGTTATAAGTAACCCCCACAGCTCGGCACCCGTACGTAGAGGGGAAGTAGACAAAAGCACGGGGCAGCACTGCCATCACAAACCATTGTTTAACGGGTCTTTGGACAACAAAGGCAGTACTCGTTTCTCAATGAGATCAATCAAACCACCTAGCTCTGAATAGGTCTCGGACAAGCGACAGATATACGATAGCGTACGCGGCACATCATTCATATAATCTGTCTTACCATCACGCTGATAGAGACGCGCAAAAATTCCTGCCGCCTTAAGATGACGCTGCACCCCCATCAAATCAAACCAACGCGTAAATTGATCACGTTGACTGGCCACTAACAAACCATGCTCTTCAGCACGCTGACAATAATAATCTCGCCATTGTTGTTGCTGCGCTTGCGGCCATTCGATATAACAATCTCGCAACAACGAAACCAAGTCATAGGTCATTGGCCCTAATACCGCGTCCTGAAAATCGAGTATGCCTGGGTTAGGGCCGGAATTATTATGGCAAACCATCAGGTTACGGCAATGATAATCGCGATGTACCCAGACTTGCGGTTGTGACAATGCATTATCAGCCAGCAAATCGAATGCTACTGCTAATATTGAACGCTCGGAGTCGCTCAGCTGCAAATCAAGGTGTCGCGCTAAGAGCCAATCACTAAACAATGTCATTTCGCACATTAACAAGGCATTGTCATAACTAGCTAATGTAATAGCATGACTTTGTCCTGCTTGTTGCATTGTGACCAAGGCATCAATAGCATCACGATACAGTTGAGACGCCGTATTATGGTCAAGAAAAGACAAATAACTGTCTTCGCCTAGGTCTGATAATAATAAAAACCCATCGGTAAGATTTTGTTGCTCAATACGTGGAACATTTAAGCCCATTGTGTGCAAGGCATTGGCAATGCGAATAAACGGAGCACAATCTTCTTTGTCTGGCGGCGCATCCATGACAATAAAGGTCGCGTTATCGACCCGCTCTGGTGGTGAATCGGGGGGCACAATACGCACACGAAAATAACGACGAAAACTGGCATCAGCAGAGGCTGGAGTAATGTGCGAGATTTTTAATTTCAAATCATTACGCAACCAATCCGACATTTTCTCAAATCGTGGATCCACTATCAATATTCCTTAGAGAACCTTTGATTAATTCTAGAGCGACGAGATTGATAGCTGAAATTTTTCAGACCAAGGCGCGAATCGCAGTCAATAGTGGGGCTATTGACAAAATTCGCAACGAAGAACTGGAAGATTTGAGCTATCAAGGTCGTATCCCACGAATTGATCAGAGGTTCCTTAGTTATTCAGATTTCGCATGCTGAGGTTGCCGACCAAATAGACGAAAAACCGCATTACGCATGTCGTCAGCAATTAAATAAAAACACGGTAACACCAATAAAATTAATACAGTGGCAAACAGCAAACCAAAACCAAGGCTCACTGCCATCGGTGATAAGATTTTTGTCTGGCCTGTGGCAAAAAATATAAGCGGTGAGACACCAAGAAAAGTGGTAATACTGGTCAATAAAATAGGTCTTGTACGCACTCTGCCAGCCTCAATGAACGCGGCGATACGCTCCATACCCTCGTTGCGTCTCTTTTTGGCAAAATCAATTAAAATCAATGAGTCATTAACGACAATGCCTGCCAAAGCCAAAAACCCAATCAAAGACAAAAACTGCAATTGTAGACCTAAAGCAAAATGGCCAACGACAACACCAATTAAGCCAAACGGAATGGCAATAATCACCACAAACGGATCGAGCAATGATTTAAACAAGGCAGCAAGAATAAAAAATATAATCACTAGCGCAATAATTAAGGCGTCCAACATATCGGCAATCGAGCGATTGGCATCACGCTTCTCACCCAGATAAAACAATTCAAAATCAGGCAAATCAGCACGTGATGCAAATTCTTTATTAAGCAATTGTGTTACCTCTAACGGCGTTGTGATATCCGTATCAACATCAGCAGTAACCGTTGCTAGGCGCCTAAGATCGCGCCGGTTCACCTGATTAAAACCGCGGCCGATTTCGATATCGGCGACTTGACCAAGAAATACCGATTTACCGCTGGGCAGCACAATACGCAGCAAGGCAAGATTTGTTGCCTGCGTACGTATAGCCTCTGGATAAATAATCCGCACCGGCATGCGTTTACCGTCCACGGTGACTTCGGTGACTTCTAAACCCTGAAAGCCACTGCGTACCGCTTCCGATAGTTGCGATTGCGTTAACCCCAGTTGGCGTCCACGTTCGTTCAAGCTATATTGATACTCCAATTTTCCTGGCTCAAAGTCCTGGTTTACATCCTTAACGCCTGGCAATTGACGTAGATAATCGCGTATGGCGATACTGACGGTACTTAACCCTTTGACCGTTTTACTGGCAACACCCACCTCAATATCAACGCCACCAGGGCCGGCCTGAGGGCTGGTAATCGAAACACGACGAATGCCAGGTTCATTTTCCAAGCGCGCACGAATTGCATTAACCACCTCGCTGGTGGTGCGTACGCGTGTGCCGCCATTGTCAGATTTGAGACTAATAATAGGCCCAACCCAGGTTTCGATAAAGCCTTCGGGTTGGCGCTTATGTAAATCAATCATATATTGAACGTGGTTATTGCCAAATTTAAATACTGAGAAATCAACAAAGCTGACGCCGATATTGGTCAGCATACTGTTCAGTTCTTGCTCTTCGTCAACCACTTCCAGAATGGCATTTTCAACACGCTTAGCAAGCACCGTCGTATCTTCCAGACTGTACGTATTGGGCGCTTCAACATTAACAAAAAATTGGCCCGTATCGAGTTTGCCAAACATGATGTAAGGCATTCTTGTTACTGCAAAAATACCAACAACGATCAACACACCCACTGTCGCTACAGCAACAAAATAACGGTTAAATAAACACCAGCGCAATATTTTTACATAACGCTCAAGTAACGTACGCCAGCCGTTACTACTGCCTTCGCGCCGCACTTTAACACGCAAAAACTGCCGTGCATGCGAAGGTAAAACAGCAAAGGCCTCAAGCAATGAGCCAATCAAACAAGCACTGACAACAATGGGAATAACTTGAATAAACTGCCCCATAGTTCCGCTAATAGCAAGCATGGGTAAAAAGGCTGCGATACTGGTGGTGGTCGCCGCCATCACTGGCCAAAACACTTCACGCGTACCAATTAACGCCGCATCTTCCGGCGACTTGCCCATTTCCATATGGCGATAAATATTTTCGGTGACAATGATGGCGTCATCAACGATCATTCCCAGTGCCAATAAAAATGCAAACATCGACACCATGTTGATGGATTGGCCTGAGTAATTCA
>CAYURS010000063.1:0-5761 GCA_964447165.1 uncultured Thiotrichales bacterium | reverse complement strand
TTTGTTTCACATCGATGATAATAGCATCCATTTTTGCTACATCATCATAACGAATTCCGATGGTTTCCTTAATGCGACGATTCGACATACGTGAGGGGTTTTCAACTGAGACGATAGTAAATACAGAGTTAGGTACATATAAGGGTCGCTTGTCAAAAGTACGAATACGTGTGACACGCCAACCGATGTGTTCAACGGTACCTTCAATTTCACGATCAGGTGAACGTATCCAATCACCAATAGCAAACGGGCGATCAAGATAAATCATAACACCACCAAAAAGATTGGCTAATAGATCTTTTGCTGCAAAACCAATGGCAATACCCCCTACCCCACCAAAGGCGAGCACACCGGCAATGCTATAACCAAAAGTTTGTAGAATAACCAGGGCTGTAGTGATAACAACGGCGATGCTAAGCAATTTACCAATGGCATGCACCGTAGTCTCATCAACAGGGTCTTTCCTGTTTTTGTTGATAATGTTGCCTTCTGCGTTATTAATAAAACGCAAAAGAAACCAAGCGATGAGCACCATGACCAATACATCTCTAATCGATCCTACGGCCTTAAAAATGGGCACTTCAGCATGTGACTGAATAATCGAAATAGCAAGGCTAATGCCAAGCACCCAAATCAACGCTGTGACAGGACGACGTAGTGCATCGACAAGGGCATCATCCCAAGGGTTTTTGGTTTTTTGTAAGCGCAGGTAAATCTTATTGAAGACACGGCGCTGGATATATGCTGCAACCAAGGTAATAAAAACAACAACAAAGACCTGGTTAATCCAGTTGTCCCAGGTCCAGTTTTGAAATTGACTTAAAAGTTCTTCCACTGTTTAACTCGTAGGTTTTTAAACAAATAAAATTTTACCATGCCAGTCAAGCTGGATATTTCATGAAGTGCTACGAAACTGCATTACTTCATAACACTTCATAAGATATTCAGCTTAAGTAAGCTGTAATGGTGGTGGTAAATCACCCTCAAGCGCTGCTTGTGCTTGTTGCCAAAGCTGACTACTGTGTAGCTCCTTTAAGTTCATGGCTTTATGTCCATGTATGCGTGCCAAACGCGATGTCGCTAACGGATCCGAGCTAAAATCCAGCCTCGAAACAACATTAGAAATAGCCCTGAAATCATTGCAAATTAACACCATATCACTGCCTGCATCCAAAGCCTTATGAGTTCGGTCAAGCATATTGCCAGCGATGCCACAACCTTCCATACAAAGATCATCACTGAAAACCACGCCTTGAAAACCAAGGCGCTTGCGCAATATCTGCTGAATCCACACTGAGGAAAGACTCGCTGGCCAGCGATCAATGTCACTGTAAATAACATGCGACATCATGATTGCAGGCAAGTCCGATTTAATCAAATGAGCAAAAGGCCGTATGTCTACTTGTGTCAATGATTCAAAGCTGCGGCCGTCAATGGCACATTCCGTATGAGTATCGGGACTTACTCCACCATGGCCTGGAAAGTGCTTGGCGATAGCGGCCATCCCCGCCGCTTGCATACCACGCATATAACGAAAGGCAAGCCGTGAAATCACCTCACTATCATGATGAAAGGCGCGATCACCAATCACCTGGCTTTTTTCGCGATCAACATCCAACACTGGCGCAAAACTCATGTCGATACCAACTGCGCGTAGCTCTGCTGCCATCAGCCAACCCCACTGTTCGGCCTGATGTAAGGCTTGATTACGATCAATATCGTAGCGCTTACCCAGCTCTCGAATTGCAGGCAATGCAGTAAAACCTTCGCGAAAGCGTTGTACGCGACCGCCTTCGTGATCAACGGCAACCAGTAGATGGGGTTGTCGAAGCGCATGAATATTGGCCACTAATTCTTCGAGTTGCTGTAAAGATTGATAGTTTCGTGCAAACAAAATGGCGCCACCAACAGAGGGGTGACATAACAGTTCGTGCTCAGCCTTATCCAGCATAAGGCCTTTGATACCAATCATTAATGGGCCGAGTGACACGTTAGTCTGTTCCTATTTTCTTATACGCACATCAAGTTTGTCACGAATGCGATCACCTAACAGGTTAACTGCTAACACGACGAACATAATTGCCAAGCCTGGCATTAGCACCATATGCGGCGCAACCAACATATAACGGGTACCATCACGCACCATATTGCCCCAAGATGCAGCGGGCGGTTGCACACCAAGCCCTAAGAACGACAAGCTGGCCTCGGCCAAAATGACACTGGCAATACCAAAGGTCGCTTCAACCATCAACGGCGCCAATATCAAGGGAATTAAGTGGCGCAAGACAATAGTCGGTCGCCCCGTACCCAAGGCGTTTGCTGCAACCACATGATCTCTATGCTTGATGCTCATTACCTGGGCGCGAGATAAACGTGCAAAACCCACCCAACCGACAACTGACAGCGCAATCACTACATTTTCGATACCTGGGCCCATGACGCCAGCCAGGGCGATGGCTAATAAAATACCAGGGAATGCCAATAAAACATCGATGATGCGGACAATTAAATGATCAAACCAACCACCAATATAGGCACTGGTACTACCAATCAATGTGCCGACCACTGATGAAATAATCACTACGGTAACGGCGACGGTAAACGAGACATTGGCGCCTTCGACCAAGCGATCAAACAACGGTCGACCTAAATCATCATAACCTAGCCATGCCTCACTGCCAGGCGGGGCAAGTATTAATGGCAAATCAATCTCATAAGGGTTTAAAGCAAAATAAGCACCAAATAAAGCTGCAAACAACCAAATGGCGATAATAATAATGCTGAGGCTATCGCGGATCATCCTGGAATCCTCAATTGGGCGAATGAGGAGTCTAAAATCATCATTCGCTAAGCCTAACTCTAGGATCCAGCGCACCATAAACAAGGTCTGTCATCGTATTAACGACGACGTAGCTAACACTAATGAGTAATATACAGGCTTGCAGGACAGGGTAATCGCGTTTTTGTATTGCCTCAATCGTTAACTGACCAACCCCTGGCCAAGAAAAAACAATTTCAGTAATAACCGCACCGCCAAGTAACGTGCCTAATTGCAAACCAATCAGTGTGATCACTGGCAACATTGCATTACGTAAAGCGTGGCGCGATACGATCTGATAAGGGGATAAACCTTTAGCACGTGCTGTGCGAATATAGTCTTCGCCTAATACTTCAAGCAATGTTGAGCGAATCATGCGCGATAAAATAGCCGCCATAGCTGTGCCCAAGGTCAATGCAGGCAAGATGATTGATGTCGCTTGCTCACGTCCGCTGACAGGTAACCAGCCTAAGCCAATAGCAAACACCAATATCAGTAACGGCCCCATCCAGAAGTTTGGGATGGCAACGCCCAGTAGCGAAACCGTCATAGCGCTATGATCCCAAGCGGTATCGCGCTTTAGCGCAGCAATAATACCCAGCGGAAAAGCCAAAACTAGGGCAACCAACAAACCTGCCAGAGCCAGCTCAACAGTTGCCGGGATGCGTTGCCATAACACAGTGCTAATGGCTTCTTTAGAATGCAGTGAGCGACCTAAATCAAGTTGCGCGAGGTTTGACAAATATTGCCCTAGTTGGGTTAATACCGGTTGGTTTAGACCTAATGCTTGCCGCAAGGCTTCTCTATCTGCTGGGCGTGCCGACTCACCTAACATGACTTCGATGGGGTCACCGGGAATGAGATGAATAAAGAAAAAAACCAGGCAGGAAACACCGAGTATGACAAGGCATGCGCTAGCAATTCGGCTGACGAAGTAATTAAGCATAGCGAGCTTTCTTAGTCCTTGTCGCTGATCATGACACTTGCGCCAACATTAATACGATCAAACAAAGTGATGATGTCATCGTTACGCATACGAATACAGCCATGTGATGCAGGTTTACCCATCGCTAGCGTATCAGGGCAGCCATGGATATAAATATAACGACGCATGGTATCAACATTACCCAAGCGATTATGGCCCAGCTCGCAACCGCTGAGCCATAAAATACGTGCTAATACCCAATCTCGATTAGGGAAAGTGTCTGCCAAGGTTTTATTGTAACGTTCGCCCGTTGGGCGACGGCCAACAAATACGCTATTTTTAGGTAATCCGGCGCCAATTTTTGCTCTGATAATATGTTTTCCGCGTGGTGTACAATCACTACCGTTCTGCTCTCCTGCTCCATTTTTCGCAGTAGAAACACAGCTTTCGAATCGCAACCTATCATCTTCATAAAACATTAGGTGTTGCTTAGGTATGCTGATGTAAAGTCGTTGCACTGTCATTGTTTTATCACCGTTTTTAGACCATCGTAGCTACCATCAATTGACATACTATAACCACTGATCGTATCACGTGACAGGTACACATGGTCTTCATACCACAGTGGAATATAAGGCAAATCATCGTGGATGATTGATTGTATCTGCTGGTAAAAATCGGCTTGCATCTTGGTATTCGACTCTAAGGCGGCTGCCTCAATCAAGTTATCGACTTGATGGTTAACATAGCGACCTCGATTAGCGCCTTCAGGTGGAAAAGCACTACTGTGAAACACATAACGAAAAATATCCGGTGACTTGATACCCACCCAACTCAAACTGTAGAGTTGAAAATGACCCGATTTAATATCACCGTAAAATGTTCCCCAATCATAACTTTGAATATCAACCACCACACCAACGGCCTCAAGTTGGCTTTGAATCACCGTTGCTAAACGTATGCGAAAAGGGTCGCTCGATGTTTTGTAAGTCAGCTCTAGCGGTGTATTTTCATCATAGCCTGCCTCGGCAAGAAATTTTCGCGCTAATTCTGGATCATAGCTGTAAGCATTAAGCTGTGTATTGCCTGCCCAATGATCATCACTTAATATTGCGCTAGCAGGCCTTGCCGACCCTTGAAACAGAAAGGTAATAATTTCTTGTTTGTTCAATGCATGAGCCAATGCTTGGCGTACTACAGACTTGTTTAATTTCTGTGACTCTAAATTAAGCCCTAAATAAGTAAAGTTAGAACCGCGACTACGCTTAACATCAATGCCTGCATGACGTTCAAGATACGCCACCAACTCAGGACTAATATCATTTTGCATCATATCAATTTCGTTATTAATCAGCTTGAGTACACGCGTTGTTGGGTTAGGCATATGCACGAAATCGAAACCTTGCTTATCAAAGAGGCGCTGCAATTGTAAGCGTGTGGGCGATGGCTGTGCCATAAACTTGAAATCACCACTGCCTATGGGCTGTTTTCGAAAATTATGTCCTGAAGCAATCAGCTCAGCAGGTAAAATAGCAATGCCTAAACGACTTGGGAAAAGTGTATCGGCTTCGTTTAAATAAAAATCAATGGTAGTCTCATCGACAATATCCATTCGTGCTATCACATCGAGGCTTGAGCGGTGTGGTGATGCATTGACGGGGTCTTTTATATATTCATAGGTTGCAGCGACATCATTGGTATTGAGTTGACGGCCATGATGAAATTGGCGATCAGGCTCGATTAATTCGAAGCGATAGGTTTTTGGGTTTATCTGCTGCCATTGTGCTAACTCAGGTATGACTTGAAAATTGTCATCAAAACCAATCAAGCGTTGAAACAATAACCGGTTAATTCGACTGCTAGCGGCATCAGTAGAAAAGCGTGGATCCAGCGTGACAGGCATACTTTGCAGTGCAAAGCGAATATGATCATTATTTTGTGGAGAACAACCAAATAATACAAGCGATATAAAAAACAAGGCAAAGACAATAGTGCCTTTGTGTGGGAAATGCTTAAGA
>CAYURS010000062.1:0-5789 GCA_964447165.1 uncultured Thiotrichales bacterium | reverse complement strand
AGCGGGCAAAGAGGATGTTGTTTTGGTTGCTGGTAAGGGGCATGAGGATTGTCAAGTCATTGGTGATCAGCATTTACTGTTTAGCGATCGTGATGTTGTACGCGAGTTTCTGGCGCCACCTGGCTGTAGGGCGGTTTGAATGATTGTTATGGGTCTGAATGAAGCCATGACAATTATTGAGGGTGCTGATAGCGATGCTAAGGCGAGTTTTTCTGGTGTCAGTATTGACAGCCGAAGCCTGTCTCCAGGCGAGTTGTTTGTTGCGATTGAAGGCCCTAACTTTGATGGCCATGATTTTGTTAGTGTGGCACATCAACGTGGTGCTGCTGCAGCAATGGTGAGTAAAAAGGTTGATACACCATTGCCATTATTGTGTGTTGGTGATACACGCCAAGCTTTGTCAGCCTTATCTAAAAGTTGGCGAGGTCGTTATAGTCGGCCTTTGATTGCCATCACCGGCAGCAATGGCAAGACTACCGTAAAGGAAATGTTGGCGGCCATATTGCGTCAGCATCATCGTGTACTGGTAACGAAGGGCAATCTCAATAATGATTTAGGTGTGCCCTTGACCTTGCTAGGCTTGTCTAGCGAAGATGATTATGCCGTCATTGAGCTGGGCGCGAACCATGTGTCTGAGATAGCAGGGTTGAGTTTGTTGGTTGAGCCAGATGTTGCTTTAATTACTAATATTGGTGCTGCACATCTTGAAGGTTTTGGCAGCATGGTCAATGTTGCCAAAGCGAAGTCAGAGATATTCCATGGTTTAAAAGCAAATGGCATTGCCGTGTTAAATCATGATGATCATTATTACGATTATATGGCTGAGCAAGCCAACGGCTATCGTCGCATTAGTTTTGGTACCAATGAAGACGCAAATGTGCGCTTGTTAAACGATACTTTACTTAGTTCATTGGAAGATGGAGATTGGCGCAGCCGTTTTGATGTAATGACTCCGCATGGAATGGTCAATGTTGAGCTAGCTTTGGCTGGCCGCCACAATGTGCAGAACGCGTTGGCGGCTATTGCTGTTGCCTGTGCGGTGGACATTCCTGTGGCAGATATTGTTAGTGGCTTGGCTGCAATGCAACCTGTTTCAGGGCGCATGCAGATTAGAAAAGGCATTGGTGAATGGTCAGTTATTGATGATAGCTACAATGCTAATCCGGTATCGCTTAATGCAGCCATAGAAATGTTGGCTACATTGTCTGGGGCAAAAATAGTTGTTATGGGTGATATGGCAGAGCTGGGTGAAGATGCAATCGCTCTGCACCAGAATGCAGGGCGCATTGCTAAAGAATACGGAATTAACCAACTCTACGCTGTTGGCCCCTTAAGTGCCCATGCCGTTAGCGCATTTGGTGAAGGGGCGAAGCATTATGCAAGTCAGCTTGCGTTAATTAATGATTTAATCACTGACTTGCATAGCGTTTGTGCTTGTCAGGCCAACACGATTTTAGTTAAGGGATCGCGTAGCGCAAGCATGGAACGCGTTGTTGCAGCATTGGTAGCAGATACCGTTAATCAATCAACCCTGTCTGTGGTGAGGTAGGCGATACGGCCATGTTGCTCTATTTAACCGAATACCTGACTGAATTTTATCGCCCCTTTGGTGTTTTTCAGTATTTAACTTTACGCAGTGTGATGGCAGTGTTAACGGCCTTAGTTATTTCATTTTTGTTAGGCCCCTATGTTATAAAAAAACTAGCTAATCGATCTATTGGCCAACCGGTTCGTGATGATGGCCCTGAAACTCATCTGGTTAAAGCAGGTACGCCGACCATGGGTGGTACGCTCATTTTGATTGCGGTAATACTCAGTGCTTTGTTGTGGGGAGACCTTGGAAATCATCAGTTGTGGACGGTAGTTTTGGTGACTGCAGCTTTTGGCATGATTGGTTTTGTTGATGATTATAAGAAAGTGATTCTCGGTAACAGCAAGGGTATTTCGGCTAAAAGTAAATACTTTTGGCAGTCCGTAGTCGCTTTATTGGCTGCACTTTTTTTGTTTTATAACGCCAGTCATGCGGCAGAGACAGAATTAATTGTTCCCTTCTTGAAGGATGTTGCTATCCCACTTGGTTGGGGTTTTGTTGTGCTTACCTATTTTGTCATTGTTGGTAGTAGCAATGCAGTGAATCTTACCGATGGGCTTGATGGGCTTGCCATACTACCAACCGTTCTGGTTGCCGCAGCGCTTGGCATTTTCGCCTATATTATTGGCAACATAAACTTCTCTGATTATCTCGGTTTTCCGTTTATTCCTGGTGTTGGCGAGCTGACAGTTTTTTGTGGGGCATTAATTGGTGCTGGCCTTGGGTTTCTTTGGTTCAACACCTATCCCGCTCAAGTCTTTATGGGTGATGTTGGCGCACTTGCCTTAGGCGCATCCTTGGGTACGATTGCCGTGATTACGCGACAAGAGTTAGTGTTTTTAATTATGGCTGGTGTCTTTGTCATGGAGACTGTCTCCGTCATTTTGCAAGTCGCATCATTTAAATTGACCGGGCGACGTATTTTTCTTATGGCGCCTTTACATCATCATTTTGAACTAAAAGGTTGGGCAGAACCCAAAATTATTGTGCGGTTTTGGATTGTCACTGTGATTCTTGTCTTAATTGGTCTGTCGACATTGAAGTTGCGGTGAAACGATGCGCACGATACAGACAATGCCTGAGAGCCAAAAATATGCCGATGAATATATCGGAAAAGAGGCACAGATGATGACGTTATCGCCTGACGCTGTTGGCCTGTCTTTAGTCGTGGGTCTGGGTGTTACGGGATGGTCTTGCGTGCGTTTTTTAAGTGCACAAGGACGCTCTGTTGCAGTGACAGACAGTCGCGACATTGCGCCTTACAGTGCCAATTTGCGCCAATTATTCCCCGACATTGTTTGCTCTCTTGGTGGTTTTGATCAGGCTTTGTTCGATGCAGCGGATGAGATTATTGTCAGTCCAGGTGTCGCTTTAGATACACCTGAAATACAGATGGCGCGTGAGGCGGGCAAACGTATTATCGGTGATCTCGAATTATTCAGTCGTTATGTGGCTGCACCAGTGGTGGCGATTACAGGGTCTAATGGCAAAAGCACGGTGACGACTTTATTAGCCGAAATGGCAATTGCTAATGCCACCAAAGTAGCTGTAGGTGGCAATATTGGTACCCCTGTTCTCGACCTGCTGAGTGATGATGCAGAGTTATATGTGCTAGAGCTGTCGAGTTTTCAGCTTGATTTGGTTTCATCGTTAAAAACTGAGGTTGCGGTGGTGTTAAATGTCAGCGCTGATCACATGGATAGGTATGCGTCTATGCAGGTGTATGCGCAAACCAAATTTAGTATCTACGAAGGTTGTACACACCCAGTTGTTGATAATAATTTTATTGTTAGTGCGCAACAATTTTTACCTTTAATGTCGCAGAATTTGTCAGAAAAAGCCATTAATTACTCTTTGGCGGAGCCGGTATTTGATGCGGACTTTGGCGTTCGTGAAGTGGACGGTGAGAGATATCTTGCCCATGGGCGGCGCAATTTATTATCAATTTCAATGCTCGCTATCAAGGGTGAGCATAACCTTTCAAATGCACTAGCCGCATTGGCAATGGGGTCTGTGTTGGGTTTGTCTGAGACGGCAATGCTTGATACGTTGCAAACATTTTCCGGTTTGCCACATCGTTGTGAAGTGGTGGCTATCGTTAATGGTATACGATTTATTAATGATTCGAAAGGGACAAATGTTGCTGCAGCAATTGCAGCGATTAAATCTGTTAATGCACCGATTATATTGATTGCAGGTGGTGATGCGAAGGGTGCGGACTTATCTCCCTTACGCGATGTTGTGATTGCTAAGGTTAAGACAGTCGTTACATTAGGCAAGGCTGCAGCCGAGATCGAGGCGCTGTTGAACAGGATAGTGAATACAGTGCACGTTGCTGACATGGATAAAGCTGTTAGCAAAGCATTTTCCTGTGCCAAAGAGGGGGACACGATATTGTTGTCGCCAGCCTGTTCCAGTCTCGATATGTTTGCTAACTATGAAGCACGTGGCAATGCTTTTGCTAATGCTGCGCGAGGTTTGCAATGAGTGTTTCGGAGCAAACGCGACCGGCGGAGCAAACGCGACCGGCGGAGCAAACGCGACGCCGTATTAAAGGCGGGGTTAGTGTTGTGCCAACTGCGGCTATTGATCTATCACTATTGATGTCAATGGCTGTCATTATTGGTTTAGGCATTGTTATGGTGGCCTCGGCATCATTAAGCATTGCCGAACATCAGACAGGTAATGCACATTATTTTCTGATTCGACAAATCAGCTTGTTAGTTGTGGCGTTGATCGTTTCCTATATTTGTTTTCAAATCCCAATGAGCCTGTGGGAGAAGGTTGCGCCATGGTTGTTGGTTGTAGCTTTTATTTCGCTTGTTTTGGTGCTGGTGCCGGGCATTGGCGTGACGGTGAACGGTGCTCGACGCTGGATTGACTTGCTTGTTATACGTTTGCAACCTTCGGAGTTCGCCAAACTAGCATTTTTGCTTTATTTGGCAGGTTATTTAGCGCATCACCAAAAACAGTTAGCTGATGTCATGCAAGGTTTTATTAAGCCCATGACGGTTTTTATTGTTTTTGCTGTGTTGTTATTGCTCGAGCCAGATTTTGGTTCGGTAGTGGTATTGGCAATTTCTGTTTTTGCTTTGATGTTCTTAGCTGGTGTTAGGCTTTATCAGTTTTTTATTTTGTTATTAATTGGCGGCGCAAGTCTCGGCGCATTAGCTGTTTATTCGCCTTATCGTTTGGCCCGATTAACCTCGTTCCTTGATCCTTGGCAAGACCCTTTTAATAGTGGTTTTCAGTTAGTTCAAGCGCTGATTGCTTTTGGTCGCGGTGGTTGGTTTGGTGTTGGTTTAGGTGGCAGTGTGCAAAAGCTATCATTTTTACCCGAAGCACATACAGATTTTCTCTTCGCAGTCATAGCAGAAGAGCTTGGTTTGATTTCTGTGCTCATTGTTATTGGTCTTTTTGGTTATATCGTCTTACGTAGTTTTCGGGTTGCCTATCGATGCCAAATATTATCGATGCCATTTGCTGCTTATCTTACCTATGGAATCGCCCTAATGTTTGGTATGCAGGCGTTTATCAATATAGGTGTCAATATGGGTGTATTGCCAACAAAGGGCTTAACCTTACCGCTAATGAGTTATGGCGGTTCTAGTATTTTGGTGGCCTGTGTTTGTTGTGCTTTATTACTGAGAGCTGATTATGAAATGCGGCAAAAAAGCCAGAAAGTGAAGCAACGAACATGGTAATGCGCGTGATGATTATGGCAGGTGGTACTGGCGGGCATGTTTATCCCGGCCTTGCCGTTGCCGATGAATTAATGGCGCGTGGTGTTGAAGTGATTTGGTTGGGGACGAGAGAGGGTATTGAGTCCCGTTTAGTGCCCGCTGCAGGCATTCCTGTGGTGTGGATTTCGATTTCCGGTTTGCGCGGGAAGTCATTGGCAAAACGGTTCCTCTCCCCGTTTCGCCTTGCCCTGGCGATGATGCAGGCGACCGTTGTGTTGTTGCGTCATCGCCCGATGGCTGTCCTGGGTATGGGTGGTTTTGTCGCAGGACCAGGCGGCCTCGTAACATGGTTGCTACGTAAGCCTCTTTTGGTGCATGAGCAAAATGCGGTTGTAGGATTAACTAACCGTTTATTGGCACCCTTAGCGAAACGACTATTTGAAGCTTTTCCGGGCAGCTTCCCGCGCCGTTATCATGCTGTATCAGTTGGCAATCCAGTTCGCTCTAGTATTTGT
>CAYURS010000061.1:0-5825 GCA_964447165.1 uncultured Thiotrichales bacterium | reverse complement strand
CCATCATCCGTATCGCCAATGTACATACCAGGGCGCTTACGCACCGCATCAAGTCCCTTTAGAACCTTGATTTTACTGGAGTCGTAATTGTCAGAAGAACCGTTTTGCTTCTTTTCGTCGTCGTTGCTCATTGTGCCTAAGTATCCCCTTGGCGCACCCCTAATGGAAGTCGAGCCGATCCAGTAATTTTACCACGTAAACAAGGGTTTAGCGATTATTTTAAGTGCGATCAACGGCTCTGAAAACGCCATGTTTCACGTGAAACACTTCACCCTGAGAAAACATACTGAGATCAAGGTCTTGCTTATCAATGGCGGTAATAAAAACCTGTGCATTCAAGTTATTCAATAAATTCAGCAAATAACGTCGGCGACTAGCATCCAGCTCAGCCGGCAAATCATCGACCAGCACGATACAGGGTTTATCAAGCTGCTCGGCAAACAATGCGGCTTGTGCCAAATACAGTGCGGAAATAATGAGCTTTTGTTGGCCACGCGATGCATATTCTTGCACCGGCATACTGTTTATCTTAACCACCAAGTCCGCAGTATGCGGACCATCTCGCGTATAACCTAAGCGCAAATCGCGTTCTTGCTTGCATTGCAAGTGCGTTGCAAGAGGAATGCCCGCAGGCCAGCCACGCTGATACTCTATCGATAGGTCAGGCAGATCGACTAAAGACGCTAACATAGGTAAAAAATGGCTCCGTAGCTGTGTAATATAGCCTGCTCGCCAGGTATCGATGTCTATAGCTATTCTTTCAAGCTCGCTGTTCCAGCTTGTTAGCGTACTACCGTCGCTGCCGTGCCGCACCAAGGCATTACGCTGACCAAGCGCACGACAATATGCTCGCCAAGCATCGAGAAAGGCTGGTTTCACGTGGAACACACCCCAATCAATAAACTTACGGCGCTGCTTTGGCCCGTCTGTCAGCAACCTATGGCTGTCGGTGCTAACCAGGGTGAGTGGTAATAGTTTGGCAAGGTCAGAGGAGCGTTTTATGACTTTCTCGCCATGTGTTAGCTTTAGTTCACGTTGTTTATAGCGCGCTTTAAGTGACTGCACACCACGGCCATGCTCAATCTCAGTAGTCACGGCGAAAGCATTCTCGCTAAAATGCGCTAAACGCGATAAGCGGTTACTACGAAACGACTTTGCCCGTGCCAACAAGTAAATAGCTTCAAGCAAGCTGGTTTTACCGCTGCCATTCTGCCCGTAGATAAGGTTACATTTCGAGTTTAGCTTAAGATCAACATCGATCAAGTTTCTAAACTGTACTGCTCTTAGTCTACGTAAATGCATGAATTAATAAGCCGTGGAAAAACTGCCGGTGGGGTCCCTAGGAGACTGTCAAACCCAAGTGATCGTGGTGAGAAAAAACCATTTAGAGCCTCTTGTTTTGATCAGTTGGGGTACACCCCAAGGGTGTCTCCATTGGGTAGATATTAAGCATATTTGCCAACAGTAGGCGCTTTTAGGCGGCGAAAAAGATTAAAAAATGGCTAACTGCGGTAGATTCATCCTAAACTCGGCAAGTATCCTAGATACGCATTGGCATCACGACATAACGTGACGATTCATTGGCAACCCCATGTAATAAGCAACTACTACCAGGATCAGTAAAAACCATCTGTACCTGCTGCTCATTCATTGCACCCAAGGCGTCTTGAACATAAGCGGCATTAAAACCGATCTCAAATTCGTCACCCGAGTAGTCTACCTCAACCTCTTCTTCAGCATGCTCTTGCTCGGGATTACGCGCACGTATAACAATGCTGCCAGATTTAACCTGTACCGAAATACTGCGGAATTTTTCATTAGTCAAAATCGATGCCCGTACCAGCGCCTGCTTTAAAGCATCACGATCAACGATGACAATCTTGTCACCGCCTTTAGGTACCACATGTTCATAATCAGGAAAACGGCCATCGACTAATTTAGAGGTAAAACTCATACCGTCTGTGCTAAACCGTATGTGGTTAATACCTAACTCTATATTGACATCCTTATCTAAATCATCCAGTAAACGCTGTAACTCATTAATACCCTTGCGCGGCACAATAACCTGTGTTTTCTCGTTCCAGCCTATGTTCACCGCAGCTTCTGCCATGGCCAGGCGGTGACCGTCCGTTGCAACAGTACGCAGTTGGTCACTGCCCATTTCAAATAACATACCGTTGAGATAATAACGTACATCTTGCTGCGCCATAGCAAATGATGTTTGATCTATTAGGCGCTTTAGCTCACCTTGTTTCAGGGTAAAGCTGCGTGCATCTTCCATCACGCCAATATCGGGGAAGTCATCAGCTGGCAGAGTAGTTAAAACAAAACGGCTACGACCTGAACGTATTGTTGCTTTGTCTTCCGCTACTTTTATCGCGATATCAGCACCCTCACCAAGACTACGGCAAATATCAAATAATTTACGAGCAGGCAGTGTTGTTCGTCCTGATACCTTGCTATCAACCCCAAGCTGGATAATTATTTCAACTTCAAGATCAGTGGCAGTTAAAGATAACACTCCTTGGTTTGCTTCAATTAAAACGTTGGCTAATATCGGTAAAGTTTGACGCCGCTCAACAACTCCATTGATAAGTTGTAACGGCTTAAGAAGTACATCTTTATTTAAATTTATATTCATATAAACAACCTATTATAACCGCTGTGTGTAACTCAAAAAATTGATCTAAAAAACATTCTTTATTGTTTACTTTCAATAATTTATTATTTTTTAATATAAAAATAATCTGTTGATTTATTGTGGATAACTTGGTTGTAAGTGGCCCTTTTTGAGCAAAACCCAACTTAATCACAACTTATCCACATTATGTTTGTAGGGTTCTCAACAGGTTTAAGTAATCCTCGTTAATAACGTCGTCTTCAGTTCGTAATGTTGCGATCTTACGACAGGCATGTAATACGGTCGTATGGTCGCGGCCACCAAAGGCGTCACCAATTTCTGGCAGGCTATGATTCGTTAAGTCCTTAGCTAGCGCCATAGCCAATTGTCGTGGCCGTGCGACAGAGCGTGAGCGCCGCTTGGACAATAAGTCTGCTACGCGAATTTTATAATATTCTGCTACGGTTTTTTGGATACTATCAATGGTTACTAAACGGTCTTGCAATGCGAGTAAATCGCGCAAGGCTTCTTTGGCAAACTCTAGCGTAATAGCATGCCCGGTAAAACGTGAGTTAGCGACGACACGTCGTAGCGCACCTTCCATTTCGCGAACATTAGATTGAAAACGGTTAGCGATCAAAAAGGCCACATCGCTTGGGATCTCAAGATCAATTTGCGCGGCCTTACTCATTAAAATAGCGACGCGTGTTTCCAGCTCGGGCGGTTCGATGGAAACAGTTAGCCCCCAGCCGAAGCGCGATTTAAGGCGTTCCTCCAGACCGTCGACCTTTTTTGGGTAACGATCGCAGGTCATAATGACTTGCTGATGACCTTCGATGAGCGAATTGAAGGTGTGAAAGAGCTCTTCTTGTGAGCGTTCTTTCTTGGCGAAAAATTGAATGTCATCGATAAGCAGGACATCGACACTACGGTAATAGCGTTTAAATTCGTTAATGGTATTGTGCTGTAGTGCTTTCACCATATCGGCAACAAAGCGCTCAGAATGCAAGTAGACAATCTTGGCATTCTCGATGCGCTCAAACATCATATTGCCAACGGCATGCATAAGATGTGTTTTGCCTAGGCCTACGCCACCGTATAAAAACAAGGGGTTATAGGCAGTGCCAGGGTTTTCAGCGACCTGTACCGAGGCTGCGCGGGCTAATTGGTTCGATTTACCTTCAACGAAATTATCGAAGGTAAAACTGCTTTGCAGACCGCTGCGAAAGCCCTTACTGCTTTTATTGGTTTCACGAGAAAAGTGTGCATTACTTGGGTGGGGCGCACTGTAATGGCTCTGCACAGGGTCTAGTGCGGGACTAGGGCGAGAGCAGCCAACTTCAACGCTGACACTAGTATTGCTATCGAGTTGCTTAATCAGGATGGAAATACGTGAGATAAACAGCTCGTTGATTTTGTCGAGGACAAAATTATTAGGCGCCAATAAGCGCAATAGATTGCCGTCTTCAACAGGTTGTAGCGGCCGTATCCAGGTGTTGAGGTCTTGCACACTCAACTCGCTTTCGAGCTGATGCAGACAGCGCTGCCAAAGCGAATCGCCCAAAGCTGGAAGACCTCCCATTTACCTATTGTTGATTTAGGTGTTATTAACAAGCGCCTGGAACAGGCAGCGTGAACTAATGAGTTTAACCTCCTCGGCTTGGCTGCGCTAGCGTTTTACTTGGGCAAGGAAGGAGTATTCGTTTCTCATTGCTATGTTCGGGTATGGTAAGGCCTACGGTGTTTGCCTCAGGCAGGTAGGCGTTTCCTGCAATAAGAACAAATTAGCCTGCTTTGACTTCTTGCTTGACACGGGGAGGGCGTTTCAGTATTGTCATGCGCTTTTCAACGTGCCTTCTGGGTACACGGCCTGATTTAGGAAAGCCGCAATGAAGCAAACATTTCAACCAAGCAATCTTAAGCGCAAGCGCACCCATGGGTTCCGTTCCCGTATGAGTACTGCCGCTGGCCGTATGGTGATTAAACGCCGTCGCGCCAAAGGCCGTGTCAAACTCAGCGCCTAATTCGGCGCCTCCTGGCGCGGTCTCGAATCGAGCCTCTTTTCAGTTTCGTCGCTGCTACAGGCTTGTCCACCAAAGCGATTTTCAACGCGTATTTGATCAGCCTGTTCGGACTGGTAGTCGATATTTAACGATGTTAGCTCGGCCTAATGAGCTGGGTTATGCGCGTATGGGTGTGATTATAGGTAAGCGTTCAGCTAAACTTGCCGTACAACGCAACGCTTTTAAACGCACGGTTCGAGACGCATTTCGTTTGCGTCGAGAGTCATTAGCCCATTGGGATTATTTAATCATCGCCAAGCCAAGTATTGCCAAACAAAGCCGTGACCAAGTAAGACAATGGCTTGATCAAGGTTGGCAAAAACTACAACGGCGCGCGCCCCAGGGCGTAACTGGGGTACAAAACCCATGAAAACATGCTTATTGTTTTTAGTGCGCACTTACCGCTATTTAATTAGCCCTCTGCTGCCTGTAAGTTGCCGTTTTTATCCAAGTTGTTCTTGTTATTGTGAAACAGCCGTGCGTGAGCATGGTGCGCTACGTGGTGGATGGCTCAGTCTACGTCGACTCAGTCGTTGTCACCCCTGGCATGAAGGCGGTGTTGATTTAGTACCACCGCAAAAAAGAGTCGTTTGCAACCACCACCACAAATCCTTATAAGGCTGTCATGGAAACTCGTCGTATATTACTATTTTTTGCGCTCGCTGCGGTTGTTGTGCTTTTATATGAGGCATGGCAAACGGATTATGGCCCGCAGCCAGTAGCGCCCAGCTCTCCTTCAGCGCAAATCACCGATGGTCAATTGTTGCCCCCTTTGCCACATACCGATGTACCAGGCAGCCCAAGAAACTACGTGGAACCTGTTGGCGAAATTGCAATTTCGAATACAACAGAAAATAAACCACTAGTTCAAGCCTTGGCTGATGCCGGTAATATTCGCGTTATCACTGATAAGTTTGATATCGACATTGCCTTAGCCGGCGGTGATATTCGCCGTGCTGATCTGCGTGCTTATCCAGTGAGTATTGTCGAGCCAGACGTCCCCTTCAGGCTGATGTCAACCGACCCAAGCAATCTCTTTGTCGCGCAAAGTGGTTTATTGTCAAAGTCACAAGCCCCCGATCACCACGCAATTTATACCGCCGATGCCAGCGAATTTACCCTAGCTGATGGTCAAGACACAC
>CAYURS010000060.1:0-5918 GCA_964447165.1 uncultured Thiotrichales bacterium | reverse complement strand
TTCTTGTCACAACCGTTCTTCGTAGCCGAAATATTTACCGGCTCACCAGGTAAGTATGTTTCTTTGAAAGACACCATCGCAGGCTTTAAAGCTATTGTTGCCGGTGAGTACGATCACTTGCCTGAGCAAGCTTTCTATATGGTCGGCTCCATTGAAGAAGCTGTTGAAAAAGCTAAGACTCTTTAATAAAGGCATAGACTGATGGCCACGACCATACATGTAGATATAGTCAGCGCTGAAGAAGCGATTTTTTCAGGTCCCGCAGAGCGCGTTTTTGCCTCAGCCATTATGGGTGAGGTGGGTATACTGCCTAGTCATACGCCTTTCTTAACGCAACTTAAGCCGGGCGAAGTGCGTGTGATTACGCCAGATGGTGAAGAGAATTTTTACTATGTCTCCGGTGGTATGCTCGAAGTACAACCCCATGCCGTTACCATACTCAGTGATACAGCGGTACGCGCACACGACATTGACGAAGCCGCTGCAATTGAAGCCAAAGAAGAAGCTGAGCGTGCCTTGCAAGATCAATCAGCCGAAATTGACTACGCCCAGGTACAAATCGAATTAGCCCAAGCCGTTGCTCAGCTTAGCGCACTCAAGCGTCTTAAGAGCAGGCGCTAAAGTAGTAATTAGAAGTTCTCGCAGCGATAAGTTTGCTATCGCTGCCCTTTCTTTCCCTCGTGGTATAGTTTCAGCAATACCTGTGTTGAAACGGTTCTAACATCATGAAGCTTACAATCGTTATTCTTGCCGCGGGCAAGGGTACGCGCATGCAGTCCAGCTTACCTAAGGTCGCACACCCCATTGCTGGTCGACCTATGCTGGCCCATGTTGTAGATACCGCACGTTCGTTAAAACCTGATTCCATAATTGTGGTTCATGGTTATGGCAGCGACGCGGTTAAACAAATTATTGTCGATGAAAACATCGTCTGGGCAGAGCAAGCCGAACAACTCGGTACCGGTCATGCTGTTGCGCAGGCATTGCCACATATTGATGACGATAGCATGATACTTGTTCTCTATGGCGATGTACCGTTGATTCAAACAGAGACATTAAATGAGTTGCTGCAAATGAGCAATAACAGTTCGATTGTACTACTTAGTTGTGAATTAGAAGATCCCGATGGCTATGGCCGCATTATTCGCAATAGCGACGATAAAATTGTTGCTATCGTTGAACAAAAAGATGCCAGTCTAGAACAATTATCTATCGAAGAAATTAACACGGGGATAATGGTCATCCCAGCAGAATATTTTCGCTCAGCTTATCCGCGTATTCGTGCGGCTAACACACAACAAGAATACTATCTTACCGACATTATCACATTAGCAGTTAGCGATGGCGTTACAGTCAGCGCAGCAGTGAGCGATGACGAAGAAGAAATTTTAGGTGTTAATGATCGCATGCAACTGGCAATGGTTGAACGTTACTATCAAGAACGAGCAGCCTGGCAACTCATGACGGATGGCGCAACGTTGATCGATCCGTCACGGGTTGATATTAGAGGTGAAATAAGTATTGCTGAGGATGTTGTTATTGATATTAATGTTGTCTTCGAAGGTAACGTCAGCTTGGGGAATGGTGTGCACATTGGCCCCAATTGCGTGATTAAAAATAGCGTTATTGCAGCCAATACGCATATTGATAGCCACTGCGTTATTGATAATGCAATCATTGGTGAGCAATGCAATGTTGGGCCTTATGCGCGGCTACGTCCCGGCACGGTGCTTAAAGACAAAGTCAAGATAGGCAATTTTGTTGAAACGAAGAATGCTGAAATTGGATTGGGTAGCAAAGTAAATCATCTTAGCTATATTGGTGATGCCGCATTGGGTGGCAATGTTAATATCGGTGCAGGCACCATCACCTGTAACTACGATGGCGCTAACAAACACAAAACGATAATTGATGACGATGTGTTTATCGGCTCCAATACTGCATTGGTCGCTCCAGTGAAGATAGGAAAAGGCGCAACGATAGGCGCAGGCTCGACAATAAATAAAGACGCACCAGACGGTGAGCTAACATTGACTAGAGCGAAACAAAATACCTTACGTGGCTGGCAACGACCGCAAAAAAATAAATAAAAGACTATGTGCGGAATTGTTGCAGCAATATCAAAAGAAAATATCGTCCCTTTGTTAATTGAGGGGCTAAAGAAACTCGAATACCGTGGTTACGACTCAGCAGGTATTGCTGTTATTAATGACAATATTATTTATCGACACCGTACCGTTGATAAAGTGAATGCGTTAGCCCGGCGCGTTAGTACAGAAAAAATAGATTCAACGATTGGCATTGCACATACTCGTTGGGCGACGCATGGCGCACCTAGCGAATCAAACGCACATCCGCATTTTAGTAGCGAGCGCGTTGCGATTGTTCATAACGGCATAATAGAAAACCACGAATCTTTGCGCCTACAACAGCAACAAGCTGGCTATAATTTTGATTCGGACACCGATACCGAAGTTATTGCTCATCAAATCCATATTCATCTGGCGGCTGATAATAACGGTACGTTGGCTGCGGTCAGGGCTGCGGTCGATCATCTTGAAGGGTCGTATGCGTTGGCTGTCATCAGCCAGCATGAGCCAGACAAAATTATTGCTGCAAAACACGGCAGCCCATTAGTCATTGGCTTGGGTGATAACGAATATTATCTTGCATCAGATATGATGGCATTAATCGGTACAACACAGCGGTTTATTATTTTAGAAGATGGTGATTTTGCATGCATTAGTCTCGATGGTGTGATTGTTTATGATAGTAAAGGTAATACTGTAGAGCGAGCCGAGCACCTTAGTCAGCTTTCTAATGATTCAGTTGAGCTCAGTGGCTATCGCCACTACATGCTTAAGGAAATTTATGAACAGCCCTACGCCGTTACGCAGACATTAGAAGGCCGTATTACGCAGACTAAAGTATTAGAAGAAAGCTTTGGTCATGGTGCCAGTGAAATTTTTGATACGATAGAAGGTGTCAATATTGTTGCTTGCGGTACCAGCTATCATGCAGGCTTATTAGCACGTTACTGGTTTGAGGCGCTTGCAGGCATTCCCTGTAATGTTGAGATCGCCAGTGAATTTCGTTATCGCAAACCGGTAGCACGAAAAAACCAGTTGTTCATTACTATTTCGCAATCGGGAGAGACAGCAGATACACTGGCAGCATTGAAAGAAGCCAAGGCGCGTGGCTTTGGTCATTCTCTAACAATCTGTAACGCACCAGAGAGTTCGTTAGTACGACAATCCGATTTGTGTTTGATGACGCGTGCTGGCCCCGAGATAGGCGTTGCTTCAACTAAAGCATTCACAACTCAATTAGTATCACTGCTGTTATTGGTTATCGTCTTAGGCCGTCGCCACCAAATCGATGATGCAACAGAAACACATTTAGTTAATGAGTTGCGCGCACTGAGCCGCAAGCTCGAAGACGTGCTTGCGCTGGATGAACAAATAAAGCAGCTTGCTGAGCGCTTTGCCGATAAACAACATGCCTTGTTTCTGGGTCGTGGCGCGCATTATCCAGTAGCGATGGAAGGCGCTCTAAAATTAAAAGAGATTTCCTATGTTCATGCCGAAGCCTATGCCGCAGGTGAACTCAAACATGGTCCCTTGGCTTTGGTCGATGCCAATATGCCTGTCGTATCGATTGCACCAAATAATAATTTGCTAGCAAAACTTAAATCAAACTTAGAAGAGGTTCGTGCCAGAGGTGGAGAGCTGATTGTATTTGCTGATTCCGAGTCTGGTGTTAGCTCAGGTCCTAATGTTGAAGTGATCAATGTAGCACCAACTGACGATATTATTTCCCCTATTGTTTTTAATATCCCCCTGCAGCTATTGGCCTATCATGTCGCTGTATTAAAAGGCACAGATATTGATCAACCGCGTAATTTGGCCAAGTCAGTTACGGTTGAATAAGCGATAGATTGAATGATATATACTAAGAGGTGTTAACAATTACCGTTCGTGGCGAGATTCTGGCTCTTTCCCGCGCTGGCGGCGTTGCGGTTCGTTGTAATGGACGACTATCACGTATCGCGTCTTGCCTAAAGCGCCTACTGTTGGTGCCAGCACGAAAAATGCCTCAGAATTACGTTAACAAAGATAATTGTTAGCGCCCCCTAGGAATTTACAATAAAAATTAGCAGAGGATCCACCATGCTAGAAAAATCGCAACGCTCTCAATTGGCAGCACGACCAGTCGTGTTTGGCGAAGTGCTCTACGATTGTTTTCCTGACGGCCGATCGGTTCTCGGTGGCGCGCCGTTTAATGTCGCGTGGCATTTAAATGGTTTCGGTCTTAACCCTCTACTTGTTAGTCGCATTGGTAGTGACGATCGTGGTAACGACATTATTGAGGCAATGCAACAATGGGGCATGGATGTCAGTGCAGTACAGCGCGACAGTTTTCGCCCTACGGGTGTGGTGAATGTGTTGTTGGATGATAATAACCAACCCAGTTACGATATTGCTGAAAGCCAAGCCTATGATTATATCCGGCCGGGTGAAATATACGGTACAGCAATGGGTGGCAACTATGGCCTGCTTTATCATGGCACCTTAGGCCTGCGTCAACCAGAAGCCATGTCATCATTAAGTATTTTTCTTGAGCAGATGAATCTACCTAGCTTTGTCGATTTAAATCTTCGTGCTCCTTGGTGGACTGCTGATTTGGTTCATCAGGTACTGTCAGGCGCTGCCTGGATTAAGCTCAATGACGTTGAATTGGCGGATATTGATATTAGTGATGCCGAAAAATCGGACTCAAGAGAACAAGCATTATTTAAGGAATATAACCCAGAATTAGTTATTCTCACCAAGGGTGAAGACGGCGCAGCAATTTTAAGTGCTGAGGAAAAAGTCGAAGCGGGTATTTCAGAGAACGTTATCGAGGATGGCGACCCTGTTGGTGCTGGCGATTCGTTTAGCGCAGTTTGCATGCTGGGCATCGCCAAGGCGTGGAGACCCCAGAAAATATTAGAGCGAGCACAAGAGTTTGCTGCTGTAATCTGTGGAATTAATGGAGCAACAAGCAGCGATAAAAAACTGTATCAAGGTTTTCGAGATAAGTGGGGTATTTAGTTTGCCAGGAAAAAATGGGCTCTATATACAGTTAATCAGCATCCATGGGTTGATTCGCGCTCACGATCTTGAATTAGGGCGTGATGCTGACACAGGTGGGCAAATTAAATATGTGCTGGAGCTGGCTGTCGCATTGGCACAGCACCCTGATATTGAGCGTGTTGACCTGCTGACCCGACAAGTTTTTTCAAGCAAGCTTGCCCCAGACTACGCTATACCGATAGAACCTTTAGCTAAAGGCGTTAATATTGTTCGCCTTGCCTGTGGGCCAAGGCGTTATCTGCGTAAAGAAGTATTATGGCCCCACCTCGATAGCTTTGCCGATGCTGCGTTGCAGCATGTTAAAAAAATTGGTCGAGTTCCGGATATTATTCATAGTCATTATGCTGATGCAGGTTACGTTGCTTCAGCAATTTCCAGTTTGCTGAGTGTGCCTATGGTGCATACTGGTCATTCATTGGGCCGCGTAAAGCGGGCTAGTTTACTTGAAAAGGGCTTGCGTCCACATGCTATTGAAACACAGTATGCACTGACTCAGCGTATCGAAGCAGAAGAGATGGCGCTGGATAATGCGACTGCCATTATTGCTAGTACGAAACAGGAAGTTGAAGAACAATATGCACTTTATGATAATTACGCACCTAAGAGAATTTCAGTAATTCCACCTGGTGTTGATTTAACTCAATTTTCTCCTCCAATTTTATCCAGTAAAAAAACCAATATTGAAATAGAACTTTCTCGTTTTTTGAAAGATATCAATAAACCCATGATATTGGCGATATCGCGCGCTGACCCACGAAAGAACATTGCGACTTTGCTTAAAGC
>CAYURS010000059.1:0-6073 GCA_964447165.1 uncultured Thiotrichales bacterium | reverse complement strand
CCCCCGCTACCAACAACGATTATGCGGGTACACCCCTTCGGGTTACGAGCCCGACAAAGTCGTCGGACTCAGCTTTCATAAAACGGGCAAAGGTCGTAGGTTCAAATCCTACCCCCGCTACCAACAACGAATTAAGCTTTCTCGCTCGCTAACCCTCTTTTTTCTAAATAACTGACGTTTTTTATTTCCTCTCAATCGGTATGTCTAGACAAGTAATGAGGTGAGTACGCTTTCAATTCATCTTAAGCTATTGTATTTTTTTCCAAATTTCCTATAATAGGCGGGTTTCCAAAAGTAATTTTGTTTGTGGGCCTTTAGGCCCATTTTTCGTTTAAGGGGTTAATGGCAGATGCGTAGCGCTCCACCACGAGTATGCGAGTGTATTGAGCCTGTAGTAACGGGACTTGGTTACGAGTTTGTCGGGGCTGAGTATGTGGCTGAATCAGGTCAGCGTGTGCTACGAGTCTATATTGATACTGCAAACGGAATAAATGTTGACGATTGTGCCAAAGTCAGTCACCAGGTTAGTGGTGTTTTGGATGTTGAAGACCCAATTCGTGAAGTGTATACGCTGGAAGTGTCATCGCCAGGTATGAATCGGCCATTGTTTGCGCCGTCACAGTTTGAGTGTTTTGTTGGCAAGATCATACGTTTAAAGCTTAGTGTTGCTGTGCTTGGGCGTAAGAACTTTACGGGTGAGTTGGCAGAGACTAGTGCAACGGGCGTTGTCGTTAATGTTGACGGGGAAGCCTATGACATCGATTGGTCGATGATTAATGAGGCACGTTTGGTGGCCCAGCTTTAAATAGCTGCAATGCTATGATTTAAATTACGTTAATAGGTTCTAAGGTGATAAACAAAGAGATTTTGCTGGTTGTCGATTCCGTTTCTAATGAGCGGGGGGTTAGTAAGGAGGTCATTTTTGAGGCCATCGAGTTAGCTTTAGCGGCTGCGACGAAAAAACGCAATCGTCTGGATATCGATGTACGTGTTGCTATTGATCGTGAAACAGGTGATTACGAGACTTTTCGTCGTTGGTTAGCGGTCGATGATGAGCAAGCTGAGCTTGAATTGCCGGAGCGGCAGATTCGCCTGGCTAATGCGCGCGAACAAGATCCTTCTATTGATGTTGATGGCTATGTTGAAGAGCTAATGGATTCCGTTGAGTTTGGCCGTATTGCGGCGCAAGCTGCCAAGCAAGTTATTGTGCAAAAAGTACGTGAAGCAGAGCGTGCCCAAGTGCTTGAGGCGTATAAAGACCGTGTCGGCGAACTACTTACTGGTGTTGTCAAACGTCTTGATCGTGGCAATGTTATTGTCGATTTAGGTGGTAATGCCGAAGCGGTGATTTTACGGGAAGATCTCATTCCACGTGAGGCCGTTCGTACTGGTGATCGTATTCGTGGTTATTTAAAAGATGTTCGGGCTGAAGTGCGTGGACCACAATTATTTATGAGCCGCGTTGCAGCAGAAATGCTGATTGAATTATTTAAGCTTGAAGTGCCCGAAGTCGGTGAAGAGCTGATAGAAATTATTGGTGCAGCACGCGATCCAGGTTCACGTGCCAAAATTGCTGTGCGTTCACACGATTCGCGAATTGATCCGATTGGCGCTTGTGTCGGTATGCGTGGATCACGTGTACAAGCCGTGTCCAATGAGCTAGCAGGTGAGCGCGTTGATATCATTTTATTTGATGAAAGTCCTGCGCAGTTTATTATCAATGCGATGGCACCAGCAGAGGTTGTCTCTATTATCGTTGATGAAGATTCAAACAGCGTTGATATTGCGGTAAGTGAAGTCAACTTATCCCAAGCTATTGGTCGCGGCGGTCAAAATGTTCGGTTAGCAAGCCAATTGACGGGCTGGGAACTTAACGTCATGAATGAGACTGATGCTCAACTTAAAGGTGAGGCCGAGGCCGAGGTGACGCAAGCAATGTTTGCCGAGCAACTAAATGTTGATGAAGATGTGGCCATGATTCTGGTGCAAGAAGGTTTCACTACATTGGATGAGATTGCTTATGTGCCTGAGTCTGAGATGGCGGCGATCGAAGAGTTTGACGAAGATACGGTAACAGAGCTGCGTCGACGTTCACGTGATATCTTGATTACCAAGGCCATTACTGATGAAGAAATTTTTTCTTCCACAAAACCCGCACAAGACTTACTTGACCTTGATGGCATGGATAAACGTTTGGCACACATTCTTGCTGGGCGTGGTGTCGTCACACAAGAAGATTTGGCAGAACAATCTGTTGATGAATTAACAGATATCAATGACCTCGATGCGGAGCGTGCTGCTGCACTGATTATGACTGCGCGTGCGCCGTGGTTTGCTGAGGAGGAGACACAGCAGCCATGACTGATGTAACTGTAAAAGAATTTGCTGATGTTGTTGGGATTCCCATCGATCGCTTGCTATCGCAATTAAGTAGTGCCGGTATAAAGACCGAAAAAGCGGATGACAAAATCACTGACAAAGAAAAAACAGCTTTATTGACTTATTTGCGTGGTTTACATGGCACCAAAGGTCAAACTGAAGCCGGTCCTAGTCGTATTACATTAAAACGTAAAGCTGTCAGTGAAATTCGCCAGCCTGTTATCTCGCCTCGCACCTCTGCGGGTGGCCGTGCCACACAAAACCGTAGTAGAACGATTAATGTAGAAGTACGTAAAAAACGTACTTATGTTAAACGTGAGGAAGTGTTGGCAGAAGAAGAGGAGCGCCTTAAATCTCTAAAAGAAGAGCGTCAACGTGAGCTTGAAAAAACTGCGCCACCACCGCCACCACCGATTGTAGAGAAAGAGCCTGAAGTAGCGCCGAAGCCAGTAATCAAAGAGCTTGCTGTGGAAGCTTCTACTATCAAGCAACCAGAGCCGGCCATGCCTGTGGCCGCACCGGCAGCGACAGATAAAAAAGAGCGTAAAGATAAAAAACGCAGTAATAAACCTTCTGGTCGTGCTGGCAAACGTGGCGAAAAAGAACTGCATATCGCTTCAAATAAAACAGCGCGTAAGCGTAAACCGATACGTAAAGCACGCCGCAGTGGTGCTATCTCTACGGGCGATACACAGCACGGTTTTGCTATGCCAACTGCCCCGGTCACGCGTGAAGTCACTATTCCTGAAACCATTACCGTGTCTGATTTAGCTCAAGGTATGGCGGTTAAGGCTGTCGAGGTTATTAAGTACTTGATGAGTATGGGTACGATGGCCACCATTAATCAGGTGTTGGATCAAGAAACAGCAGCAGTTGTTGTTGAGGATATGGGGCATACCCCTAAAATGCTCAACGAGACCGAGCATGAAGAATCTGTGCTGGCTGTTGAAGACAATAGCGTTGAGAAAAAACCACGCGCACCAGTGGTTACCATTATGGGTCATGTTGACCATGGTAAGACCTCATTACTTGATTATATTCGTCGCAGCAAAGTCGCTGCGGGTGAAGCAGGCGGAATTACCCAGCATATTGGTGCTTACCGTGTAAAGACGGATAAAGGCATGGTTGCCTTTCTTGATACACCAGGACATGCGGCGTTTACTGCCATGCGTGCCCGTGGTGCGCAAGCGACTGACATTGTTATTTTGGTTGTCGCTGCTGATGATGGCGTGATGCCACAGACGATTGAAGCGATCCAGCATGCTAAAGCGGCTGATGTTCCAATTATTGTTGCCATTAATAAAATGGATAAAGCTGACGCTGACCCAGACCGTGTTAAACAAGAATTAGGTACCCACGACGTTATTCCAGAAGATTGGGGTGGCGATGTGATATTCGTTAATGTCTCGGCTAAAACGGGTGATGGTGTTGATGCCTTGCTTGATGCAATACTGTTGCAGGCGGAATTAATGGAGCTTACCGCGGCAGTAGATCAGCGCGCTAGCGGTGTCGTTATTGAGTCAGCATTGGATCGTGGTCGTGGTCCTGTTGCAACCATCTTAGTGCAAAGTGGCACTTTGAAGAAAGGCGATATTCTGCTTTGTGGTAACGAGTACGGTTCTGTTCGTGTCATGTATGACGAGGAGGGGCGAGAAGTTAATTTTGCTGGCCCTTCTACCCCTGTTGCTGTGCTGGGTTTATCAGGCACACCCAATGCCGGTGATGATGCAATATCCGTTGCAGAAGAACGTGTTGCACGTGATATTGCCGAATCACGGCAGACTAAAAGCCGCGACCTTAAATTGGCCAAACAACATGCTGCACGTCTGGATGATGTGTTTAATAGCATGGGCAAGGAAGAAGTGGGCATTCTCAACCTCTTATTTAAAGCTGATGTGCAGGGTTCGGTTGAGGCACTGAAAGATTCTTTGAATAAGCTTTCTACTGATGAAGTTCAGGTTAAGATCATTGCCAGTGGTGTTGGTGGTATTAATGAATCTGATATTAATTTGGCTTTAGCGTCTGAAGCCGTTGTTATTGGTTTTAACGTGCGTGCCGATGCGACAGCGCGACGTTTATGCCAAGAAGCATCAATGGAGTTGAAATATTACAGTGTCATTTATGAGGTCATTGATGATGTTAAGGCCGCCTTATCTGGCATGCTTTCACCAGAAATACGTGAAGAAATCATTGGTTTAGCGCAGGTACGTGATGTGTTTAAGTCACCGAAATTTGGTGCCATCGCCGGTTGTATGGTAATTGAAGGTAACGTTAAACGTAGCAGCCCCATTCGCGTACTACGTGACAATGTTGTTATCTATGAAGGCGAACTTGAGTCACTACGCCGTTTTAAAGATGATGCTAACGAAGTAAAAAATGGCATGGAGTGCGGTATCGGTGTTAAAAACTACAGCGATGTTAGGGTGGGCGATCAAATTGAAGTCTTTGAGCGTATCTCAGTGCAGCGCACACTTTAATCGTTTAGATGTGAGGGCACTTCTATTCATTACTTGCGGCCTCTGGCTTACAGGCAAGACCAGGATCAAGGCATCATTGTGTAGGCATGTTGGTTTACCTGTTAAGCAATGATAACGCCGAGCCTGATCTTGCCTGTAAGCCCCGCAGGGCGTGACCCCAAGCATGCATCTGCTGCGTTACAATCCTTGATAAGGCAACCAGCCTTGTCGGCGGATTGTGCCTTGCATATGCATGCTTGGGGTCACGCAAAGGCTGCAAGTAATGAATAGAAGCGCCCTATAGTGAAAGATTTTAATCGTAGCGATCGCGTCGCAGAACAGTTGAAGCGTGAGTTAGCAAACCTGATTCGCAATGAGAGCCGCGACCCACGTTTTACTTCTTTTACTATTACTGCAGTACATGTGACACGCGACTTGTCACAGGGTAAAATTTACCTGACTAGCGTTAATGGTGAAGACAAAAGTGCTGACGCAGTCAAAGCTATTAATAAAGCAGCTAACTATTTTAAACATGAGTTAAAGTCACGGCTATTGTTGCGTGTTATTCCCCAGCTGTATTTTGTTTATGACGAATCCATAGAGCGAGCATCACATATCACTACCTTGATTGAAAAAACGGTGGCTGATGATGTGGCGAAGGCTCAACCTGAGTATGGGTCTAAATCAAACAACGATCCAGAGTAATTCTCGCTCTATGGCTAAACCATTACGTCGCGCAGTCCATGGCATTTTATTACTGGATAAGCCAAAAGGCATCACTTCTAACGCTGCACTGCAAAAAGCCAAGCGCTTATTTAATGCGCGTAAGGCAGGTCATACGGGCAGTCTCGACCCAATGGCGACAGGCATGTTACCGCTTTGTTTCGGTGAGGCGACCAAGGTTTGCCAATATTTGATTGATTGCGACAAGCGTTATCGCGCATTGATGTGTTTAGGTATTACCACCAATACGGGTGATGCTGAAGGTAATGTGTTGAGCGAAACTGCGGTCGAAGGAATCGATCAGGCGCGGATTGAGGCAGTGCTGGCTGATTTTAGAGGTGATATTGAACAGATCCCGCCTATGTTCTCAGCCTTAAAACACCAAGGGCAACGGCTATATAAGTTGGCAGCAAAAGGCATCGAAGTCGAAAGGGCGGCCAGAGCCGTGACAATTTATCAGCTCGATTTTTGTGCTTATCACGATAATATTATCGATATTGATGTTCATTGTTCAA
>CAYURS010000058.1:0-6106 GCA_964447165.1 uncultured Thiotrichales bacterium | reverse complement strand
GACTGACATCAGGCCGCACCGTAATGGCGTCGGTATTCATCAAACCACCGGCGGTGTCTTCAGAATAGGCAAGCACTTGCTCAACGCGCTCGCGATCTTGCCGATCCATAGTTTGAAGAATTTCGCGGCTGTCTTGATCAGGCAGACTTTGCAGAATATCGGCAATATCGTCTGTCGCCAGACCTTCGGTCGCAGCGGTTAACTGCGCCAGACCCATTTCTCGAATCAGTCTGGCACGCACATCGTCATGCAAATGCACTAGCACCGCGCCGCGAATATCAGCTGCCAGCCATTGCCAGACGATATCCCGCTCAGCACTAGGCAGGCTCTCAATAGAATGGGCGATTTCAGCCGGATGCAGCTCTACCAGTAGCGCACGAGCGTCGTCATGAGCATCATTGCGCAGATGCGCCATGAACTCCTCTAGTTCTTCTTTAATTTCTTGTTTGTCGCCCGACATCGATTGCTATACCACTAAAGGTTGGCCTGCCAGAGTGTAGGCAATATTGATCAATAAAAAAACCCTGATTCGAAAATAGATTGATAAAAAGATAAGGCAGCCAAATAACTTATCGCAGCCACCGTAGATTTTAGCCAAGCGAACTTTCTATCGTCATAAGCAACAGTTCAGTGTCATACTGAAGCCTTACACAAAAGAAAGCATCTAAATGGTTGTATCAGAACAGGGTGCGGTCTTAAGCACTGAAATGAAGCATTGCGCGCGACCGCGCCGGTATCTGTCATCCGCCCTCTGGCGGCGATCCAATGCTATTTTTCTACACATGCCAGCCATAACGAGATGCAGCCACAACCTACACGGAAGTGCCCGTGGCAGCTAAACATCAACAGCCGATGGGGTTTTTCAAACTGGTTCGGTTGGTGCTTAGAAGTGAGCGCCGCTTCTATTGGACCGCTACCACCTATGGTATTGCGATAAGCCTGTTAACACTGGCCTTACCAATTTCCGTACAGTTGCTGATCGAGACCATTGCCAACACTGCGGTGGTACGTTCTGTCGTCCTCCTATCTATTACGCTATTCATTTTGCTGGCACTGTCCGGGATCTTTATCGCCCTGCAAGCCTACGTGCTTGACGTGTTTGAGCGGCGCTTTCTCGGCCGCATTATAGCCGAAATCACCATGCGCATGACACATTCCGACACCACCCAATTTGACCAGATGAACCTCGACGATCTGACCAACCGTTTTTTTGAAATTGATATCGTTCAAAAAAGCCTGCCAGTGCTGCTGTCAGGCGGCGTGTACTTGGCACTGCAAACGCTGGTGGGTTATGTCGTTATTTCGTTTTATCACCCGCTGTTTTTCGCTTTCAGCATTATCCATATCCTGCTTATATACCTTGTCTGGCGCGCCGCAAATAAAGGGGCTGTACGAACAGTGCTCGAGCTATCAAAAGCCAAGTACGACACTGCAAACTGGCTTGAGCTGTTGGTGCGGCATCATCGTGACTTCAAATCCAGGCGCGGCATCCGCTTCGCGGCTGAACAATCGGACCGGGTTACCAAGCAGCATATTGACGCGCACCGCGCCCATTTTCGCTACACCTATGCCCAAACCATCGGCTTCCTCACCCTCTACGCCCTGGCCAGTGCCGCGCTGCTCGGGATAGGTGGTTGGCTGGTGATACTGAACCAGCTCACGCTGGGACAGCTAGTCGCCGCTGAACTTATTCTTGGCGCCATCTTTTTCGGCCTCTCACGTTTGAGTTATTACCTTGAAGTCTACTATCATATGCACGCAGCGCTCTATAAACTCTCCGGGTTTTTTGAACTTGTACTTGAAGACCCGTCACGCCATCATGCCATCAATCAGTGGGTCCCTGCTGTGCGGTTTGAAAACACCGAGGTCACGTTTTCCGCCAAGAAATACCTGATCACAGCAGAGTTTCCCGCCGGCAGCACAACGCTCGTGGCACCGGCAAGTATCAGCCTAGCCAATGTCTTTACCGACCTAATCACACGTATGCGTGTGCCTGAGCGCGGCCACATCCTGCTTGGTGGCAATGACCTCAACGACTTCAATGCACACGATCTACGAGAGGAAATATTTATCATCTCAGGCAATCATGTCTACGAATGCCCGATCACCGAGTTTCTGCGTTTCGCCAACCCCGATCTCAGCCTCGCCTCGATACGTGAGCTGCTTGATATTGTTGGTCTGAACACGATTATCAGCAATCTTGATGAAAAGCTCAATACTGTGCTGGCAACCAACGGTTTTCCGCTGACCTACGCCGAGGTGCTACGACTAAAAATCGCGCGCGCACTCGCGGCAAAACCACGCCTGTTGGTGTTCTCGAGTGACTGTGATGTGCTGCGACTCGGGCATCGCCAACACATTCTCGACCATATTAGTGGCCTGGAGAACACCACGTTTATTTATCTATCAAACCGGCTCGATCTCGAAGGCTTCGATAATTACACGGCGCTGGACTCTGACCACACCATGGTATTTTCAACGCTTGCCGAATTGAGTACTTTCACGCGCAGAGAACATGCCAGCGTCTATGCTAAATCTGATGCAGAGAAGGCCACGGCCAGTGGCTGATCAACGTAAACCAACAACGACCATTTCCGCCATGACGGAATTTGCCGACAAGGAATACCTTGAGCGCTTCACCACGACATGGGCAATCAAAATACCAAAACCTATCGTGACTTTCTTATTGCTCACCCTGCTTGGGATTATCTGCAGCCTGCTGTTTTTGTTTTACATGCCCTGGGTACAAACCGTCTTTGGCCGCGGCCAGGTGACCGCACTCGACCCCACCCAGCGCAGCCAGACTATCATGGCACTAAACAGCGGCCGTATTGGGCGTTGGCATGTGCGTGAGGGCAGCGCAATCAAAAATGGCGACCCCATCGTTGAAATTGTCGACCTCGACCCCCAATTTATTGAGCGGATTAATGCCGAGCGCACAGCAATCAAAAATCGCTACCAAGCCATACTCTCGGCAACACAAACCGCTGACATCGATTTGCAACGCCAGCGGCGTCTATTTGAACAGGGGCTAGCCTCACGCAATGCCTTTGAGAGAGCCCAGATCAAATACCAAGAGTTGTTGTCTCGTCAGGCCACTGCCGAGGCCGGCCTACGCAGGGCACAAATCCGTCTGAGCCGCCAATCCACCCTGATTGTGACAGCGCCAAGCGACGGCATCATCGTCCAAATCACGGCCGGCGACTCGGCAACCCTGGTCGCCGCTGGCGCACCGCTTGCCCAGTTTGTGCCAGCCCATGCAGAACTGGCGGTAGAGCTGTATGTTTCGGGACTTGACGCCTCACTGGTAACACCCGGCAGAAAAGTCAGATTGCAGTTTGATGGCTGGCCCGTACTTCAGAGCAGTGGCTGGCCCAAAGTGGCTATAGGCACCTTCGGCGGCATCGTATCGATTGTCGACCCGGTCATATCGCTCAATGGCCGTTTTCGAATTGTCGTCAGTGAAGATCCCGACGATATGCCGTGGCCAGATCGCCGCTATCTCAGGTTTGGTGCACAAGCACAAGGCTGGGTTTTACTTGATGAGGTCACCGTCGCCTACGAATTATGGCGTCGCCTGAACGGTTTTCCACCAGAAAACACTGAACTTAGCAATGTATTTATCGGGGGGAGTAGCATCCCATGACACAAAGCGACGTGTGGCGCCTGGCATTACTGCTGTTAGGCTTTTTGGCACTACCGGCCTACGCCGAGCGGGCTGTTATTACTCTTGATGATGTGCTCAGCTCATCGGTTCGCTTCGCGCCTAAAATTCTCGAATCCGTTCAAAATCAGCGGCGCGCCGAAGCCAGGAAATTCGCTGCAACCGGCGCATTTGATCTCAGTTTTGAACAAAACTCGCTATTCTGGCTGAACGGATTCTATAACGGTAGTTACGTCGACAACACGTTGGTACAGCCACTGCAAAACTCGGGCGGCAAGGTCTATGGTGGCTATCGTTCAGGCACAGGCACCTTCCCGGTGTATGAGGACGAACTGATAACCCTGAATCGGGGCGAGCTCAATATTGGCGTGTTGTTCCCCTTATTACGTGACCGCAACTTCGATGAAAGACGCTTCAAGCTACGAGAGGGTGAACTTGGCGTCGAGCTGGCGCAAAACACACTGTTGCTGAATCAGGTACAAGTGCAGCATGACGCCATGATCACTTATTGGCGCTGGCTCGCTGCGGGCGGGCGGCTAACGATCTATGAGCACCTGTTACAGATCGCCGAGAACCGCGATCGCGCCTTCAAAAAACGTTTTGCCGCTGGCGACATCGCTGAAATCGATATCGTTGAGAACGCTCAGAATGTGCTGAAACGGCGTGCGCTGGTAGCGCAGACCCGCGGCGCCTTTGAAGTGGCGGCATTGGCACTCAGTCTTTATTTCAGGGATGACAATGGCAAGCCGCGCACCCCTGAGCGGGCCCAGCTTCCTGTTCAGTTTCCACCCATTGATACCAGCGTTACAGCACGCGTTGACAAAGACATGGAAGAGGCACTCGCGCGGCAAATGGAACTCAGCCGCATCGACATCGAAATAAAACAGGCCCGTTTGCAGCTCAAACTGGGCGAGAATTTATTCAAACCCAAGGTCGATATCGGTGCCAAAGCCGCGCGCGATTTGGGCAGCGGCCGCGCCAGCAGTGAAGGCAACGATATCATCGTGGAACTGGCTATCTCGATGCCTATTGGCCGCCGTGCTGCACGTGGCGAAATCAGTGCGGCACATGCTAGATTAAACGAACTGGAATTCGAGCGCCAACAGGTGCAGGAGCGACTGCGTACCAGTATTATCCAGCTTTCCTATTCACTCAAAGCCGCTGCTGAATTCGCCGATCTAGCAAGCCAGGAAGTTATTCAGGCAACGCGGCTGGAAGAGGCCGAACGAGAACGCGCCGCTGAAGGCGCAAGCACTTTTTTTCTACTCAACGTTCGCGAGGAAAACGCCGCTGACAGCAGAGTGCGTCATGTCATCGCCAAGCTTACCTACTTCGAAGCGCTTGCTAATTACTATGCAGCCACTGTCAACATGAGTGCGCTGCGTATCTAACACCCTTTAATACCGTGTCGGCGATTGAGTCTGAGTGATATAAGTTCTTGAAGCGGCGCTGGCTACGTTTACTCCTCCCATATATTTTTTAGGAAACCCTCAGAAAACGAAAAAGCCAGTATTCGAGAAAAAATAGAGTATGCCTTCCTTTACATCAAGCGATTGCTTGCCTCTAACAAAGTTCGCTATCGCGAGTTAAAACAGCATACCTATCGGCTTTACCTGTTAATCAACTTTACAAAGCACTGCGACTGAAGCTGAGACTTTATGAAAATACTAAGTTTTTAATAAACGCCCTAGAATTGAATATCTTGCTAGATATCTTGATTAATGCGATCTAACAATTCTTCGATTTCGTTATTGGTTCCAGCTCGATGCACGCTATGCATTAACGCAGACAACTCTGAGACCGAGCTATTGACAATAATACGACGCACATCCAAGCAGGCACGTGGGTTCATACTAAATGCCCGCAAACCCATCCCTAACAATAAGCGCACATAACGCACATCGCCAGCCATCTCACCACACATCGTCACCGGTATTTTGGCCTTGAAGCCAGCCTTAATCGTCATGCCAATCAATTTAAGTACCGCCGGATGCGCTGGCTTGTAGAGGTGATTGACATCCTCATCAAGACGATCCGTAGCCAGGGTATACTGAATTAAATCGTTAGTACCAATGGATAAAAAATCGAGATGACGGGCAAAAGCATCCGCAGCCAAGGCCGCAGCGGGCACCTCTATCATGCCGCCTATGAGCATATCGTCATCGAACGGCACATTACATTGGCGTAACTGACGTTTAGTATCCCCAATAAACTGCATGGCTTGTTGCAATTCTTCAACATTAGTTAACATTGGCAGCATAAGATGTAGTTTGCCGTAAGCCGATGCGCGCAGAATTGCTCTGAGCTGCGGATAAAATAGCGACGGATCCTGTAAACACAAACGTATCGCTCGCAAACCTAACGCTGGGTTCATCGCAATAGAACCACCACGGCCAACGCCGTCAACCTGCTTGTCGGCACCAAGATCAAGGGTTCTTATAG
>CAYURS010000057.1:0-6147 GCA_964447165.1 uncultured Thiotrichales bacterium | reverse complement strand
GTAGTTTTCCTATGCTAGTGTAGTGTCCTAGGGCTCCTTGTCATGATGTGAACCCGCTAAACTATGGTCATAGTCATAATTTTTATCAGGCTGAGGCTTACGGCCCATTGCTGCATCCACTTGATACGGTAGTGTACCGGTAACATTACGTCCGTGGTCTCCACCTGTTCTAAGGCCGATAATTTGATAAATGGGATCCCAGCCCATCATGCACGTCATTAAGGGATATATAGAAACAAGCATTAACACGGCTTGCCACATCTGCATTGTATCCGCGGTCACTGTAGAAAGAACGCCAGCGAATAACAATGCACCACCAGCAAAAAACCGAATAGCGCGATCAACCAAGCCTATATTATGAGGATCTTGAACATCACCTTTTACTCTATCCATAATAATCTCCTTTTTATCAGACTTTACCGACCCTAAATTCAGGGAGCAACATTAATCGATATTTCGATATAGATTAAATAGCCACGTTTAAAATTATCCTCCCAAAAAACTACAAACGCAATTTATCTAGTAAATAATGAATACATTAAATTGTTAAAATGAGCATGAGATTTGCAGACGAAAGGGTGATGTTCGACTATATATGTAGCAAAACGTAGCGCTACTTAAATTCTAACCACAACATTTTCCCACCCGTTTCTTGCGCCAGCGTTTCATACTCCCACCGTGTTGCGGGGCTGATGCGGCCTAGTGGTAAAGTAAAAACGGGCGCTTTGATTTTTTTATAAAAAATACGATCATCCGAGGGTTCATCGCCAATCAAAATATAAGCGCTCGGTATATCTGCATTTTGCTCGGCACGTTTAAACGCCGCACCAATTGTTTCTTGGCTACCTGTAAACGGTGCGCCATCAATCAACGCATCTAACATTGCAGACATTGAACCACTGTAGGTATCACCACGGCCATCTGAAAACCAGGTAACGGCGTCAAGGTCTTTACCTGAACGCAGAGCAATAATACGTAACACCGGAATAAGAAATGTTGCGGCACCGTGCATAGAGCCTGTGCCATCGACCACCATATGGATGGTCGTTCCAGGTATGTCACGCAGCCCTTCAACAAACAGTTCAAAATCTTTGCGGCCTTGACCTGCGTCCAAACCAGCGCCTTCTAAAACAAGCTCAACTTGCGCCTCAGTACCGAGGCCATTCATTTCACTGATGTCACGCTGAAATACCTTTAAACGTTTTTGTGTGCGATCTAATTCTGTTTGTGCAGCAGCCAGTTCTTTTTTTAGGCGCGGCACTTCATGTGTGTCTTGCATGCGATAGGTGATAAGAATAATAACGAAGAGAAAAATAAACGCTGCCAACATGAGCAGTGCAAGATCAGAAAAACTTTCATACATGCTGGTGCCAGTGCGGCGACGTGTGCGAATACTCATATTTTTGCTACCTACGCTTGCGCCTAAATAAATGACGCCAGCGTATTCGCCAGGGGCTATTAAGGGTGTTAAGCATTTCGATTTCTTCTTTTAGCAAATAACAATAATAGTCCTGCATTTTAACGGCTTGATGTAATGAGACAGCCGTTTCTTCTTCATCTACGGGCTGCCTTAGCAACTTCACCTCGTGTCTGAAACTGGCCAAAGAACTGGCTGAACTGGCAAAGGCTTGGTCTAGCCCTGTAACATTTTTACGCAGGCGCTCAAGCTCAACTTCCAGGACATGCATATCCCTATTGGCTGATGGCTTAAGTTCGGCGCCAAAATGCACGATGCATAAACGCATAATCATATCGTGTAACGCATCGATACTGTGTTCACTGATCAAGGCAAACACACGTAAGACAACACCGCCTAATGCCGCACCTAACAAGGTCGTGTAAAACGCCGTGCCCATGCCAGCCATGGAGTCACGCAAACTGGCGATTAAAAGTTCTTGATCATTACCTAACGCGTTAAGTGAGCCAGTCAAACCGGTAAGTGTCAGGGTAAGCCCTACTATCGTACCGATCAAACCCAGGGTGATAAGCAAGTTACCGAGAACCTCAATAAAATGGTTAGCACGGCGATAGCCACCCATTTCAACATTGAGCAACTGCTCTGGATCAGGGCTGGCATTGATCGAGATAGCATATTTGAGGTTACGTAGGTAACGCCCCAACATACGACGTAAGCGCTGACTATCAAGCCCTTGCAGGCCACGCTCGCCCGCGTGTTCCCCCTCTACATGCCCTCGGGGCGCAACGCGACGTTCAACATCATAGGTCTGCGCCCATTCGAAGGTTAGCACCAAGACAAGTAGCAAGCTTAAAATAGCACCAAAGACAAACACACTCATAATCAACCAGGTAATGCGGCTGTTGTCATGTTTTATAAACTCAACAACATCGGTACCCTGATAAAGCTGCGCGTAACCAACAATGGTTACGGTAAACCATATGATCCAATAAAATAGTGCTTTAAGTGCGCGTTGATCCACGTATTCGTTCTATGCAGATGTAGCCTTGAAGAGCCATATATCAGTAGCCTTTATCACTCTCTTGGCCAACCCATCTAGCGCACAACCCCTTTGGCATGCAAAAATTGCTTGGCTTCATGGCCTAACAAGGCCATCTCCAATTCTTTTTCCCAATCATAGCCTTCGACATTTTCTTCATCATCAACAACTATGTCAAAATAATCAGTTGAGGCGTAGATACGAGTATGACGTGTCTCTTCCATTGATGGCGTTAAATCAGGCCAGATTTCATGAAATAAGTCGGCAGGGCGGGTAATTGACCATTCTTCGATTAGTTTGTAATTAGCAGGCAAGTCGTTAAATGCTTCCGGCACGCCGGTCTGAGCAAGGCCTTCATGCTCATGATCTGAATACATATAAATAACAAGTTTGGGCTTAGTTAGTAACATGCTTGGCGTTAAATTTACGCCTGATGGCATCCATATACTTAAGGCAACATCAACGCCATCGTCGTTCAGGTCGCTAACGTTATCAACGAAAGAAAACACTTCGGGGTCGTAGAACGACTCAAGCTGATTAGGCTTGTAGCTATCGCCGCGAGCACCTTCAACTTTAATGCCTTCGCGGCCCAGCAGGCTCCCAACAAAACCATTGCCACATTCAAACTCAACCGTGCGCGTATTATCACCCAACTTTTTGATAAAGGCAGCGATACGTCTTAACTCACTACGCAATGGATAAAACGGTGCAATGGTGTGACGATGAGTTTCGGGATTACGATCAGGATTGCTGAATACCAATGCGTGCAATGGCAAGTCTTTAATACGTTCAGAAAAACTGGCGCTTTCATCCCAAGCCGAGTGCTGCTTTTCCTGAAAAGAGATAATGCGATTAAGCATAGCGTCCGAGAACGAACCCATTTTTTTTAGTTTTTCAAAATCCACTAGCCAATAACCTGTTGTGAGCCATCGGCTTGATGATAAGGCTGGCTTAACTCATGTACTGATTCGATAAAAACTTTAACGTTGTCCGGGTCAATCTTAGGATGGATGCCATGACCCAGGTTAAAAACATGGCCAGGGCCAGAGCCATAACTTTCTAACACGGTTGCAACTTCGGCGCGAATGCGATCTGGCGAGCTATATAAAACACAGGGATCCATATTACCTTGCAAGGCAACGCGGTCTTGTACACATTCACGGGCTTGTGCAAGATCCATCGTCCAATCAACACCAATGGCATCGCAACCAGTATCGGCAATCTTATCTAGCCAGTTTCCACCACCTTTGGTGAATAAAATAACCGGTACTTTACGCCCATCATATTCACGTATCAGGCCGTCAACAATGCGCTGCATATATTGCAGTGAGAACTCTTGATAATCGCGCGGTGTTAAGGTGCCACCCCAGGTATCAAAAATTTGTACGGCTTGTGCGCCAGCCTTGATTTGTGCATTAAGATACACGGTAACTGAATCAGCCAGCACGGTAAGTACTTTATGCAGCAAGTCTGGGCGTTCAAACATCATGCCCTTGATGTAGGCGTATTCCTTACTTGAACCGCCTTCAACCATATAGGTTGCCAGTGTCCACGGGCTGCCAGAAAACCCAATCAACGGCACTTTGCCATCAAGCTCTTGGCGAATTAAACGTACCGCATCGACCACATAGCGCAAACTGTCTTCCGGATCGGGCACACCTAACTTAGCGATATCGGCTTCGTTGCGGATAGGACGTTCAAATTTAGGACCTTCGCCTTCTGCAAAATATAAACCCAAACCCATGGCATCAGGAATTGTCAAAATGTCAGAAAACAAAATCGCTGCATCCAGGGGATAACGACGTAATGGCTGTAGCGTGACTTCACATGCCAGCTCAGGGTTTGTACATAACTGCATGAAGCTACCGGCTTTAGCACGGATCGCGCGATACTCTGGTAAATAGCGACCCGCTTGGCGCATCATCCATACTGGCGTCACATCGACGGGTTGGCGTAACAACGCACGCAAAAGTCTATCGTTTTTTAAATTACTCACATCTTCCCTCAATCATTTTTCTTTAGATTAAAATCACTAATGTGATTTAGTTACCTAAATATTCCAAATATACTGTCAATAGTCACTCCACCACGGCGCGCTAAGCAGGCAAGTAAACTGATTGCTACACTAGAGCCTGTTAACACTCATTGTATCGCCGTGACAAAAGCCATTTCAGCAATTAAACAAATCCCTAAGCATCTTTTTCAAACTCTGGCCGAGAAAGCCCATCATGGGCTGGCGATTCGCTGCCTCAGACATTGCTCCCGCATACCACATTTGCGATCAAAACAATGACCACAGTAAAAAATGTTCAGGCAAAAGGGCTGGAATTATAGCTGAGGCAGCCTTAGGGGTTCAATCTAAGCTGATAGCAAGACCAACAAAAAAGAATATAACGCCATAAAACCAATGGGTTATATTGAAAAGTATTATATCGGCCAGCCTATAAGTGTTGCCAGGGAGCCTCTGATGTATCTGGGACAGCGAGATTGCATCTAAAATTTTTCAGATCGAGGCGCAAATTGCAATCAATAGTGGCGCTATTGATAAGGTTAGCACCAACAGTAAGCGCTTTAGGCGACGAAGAGCTGGAAGGTTTTAGGTACAAGATCGTGCTCCATGACACATCAGAGGCTCCCTAGGTTAGCGTGCAGTGCGCATCACATTGTGAATACCACCAAAAGTGCGCGGCCAAGGCTTAATGCCGCGTAATGCTGACGGCAAGACCGCTGCATTGGCCTCTGAGCGTGAAGAATAGGTTCCGTAGGTTACCGCATACCATGGGTTGCCATCGCGCTGACTGAAAAAATAAGCGGCAAAATCAGTTAGGTCATTATCCTCAATGAATTTGACCACGCCAATTTCATTATTGGCAGCCATAAGCTGTAAGGTGAAGTGGCTGGGGTCTTGCTGTAACAGCCAATCATCACGCTTAATAGGCGGACTTACCGTCACTGCTGCAACCACTTCAATCGGCTCTTCGGGAGGCCGCTCTGGCAAGGGTGGTGCCTCCCCAGCAATAGCTGGGGGAATTTCAGGCTGAGCGGGCGCCACTTCTATCGATTCCTCTATTGAGCCAGGGATGGGCGAGGCAGTGACAGGTTCGACAATCTCAACTTCTACCGTAGATTCTGCCATAACTTCGGGCGTAAGAACTGCGACTAGCGATGCAAGCTCTGCATCAACGGGGGCATCGGCGGACTCAGGCGCCACGATCTCGGCTGTAGGTGTTGGTAGTGTACCCTTGGGGCGCAAAGAATCAGGTGCATCCACCAAAGGAGTGGATGGGTTGAGCAAAGCTTCCATCAATGATGATGGTGCTTCGCTCTGTGTTGTTGTTGGATCTGGCTCTACGGTCACGACTGCGGGTGTTTCGATTAGCGGTACGACGTCGGCCAACACTGGCGCCAACTCAGCATCACCTCCTAGCCGTAAGACACCTATGACAGCTAGCGCAGCACCCAAAGCAATGGCGCCGAATATCAGTGGTCGTGAATAAAGCGTCTTGATAAACCCATCCCTATCCTTGCCAAATACATCAACCATCGGCAACACACTCTCGGCGTACGATACTGGCTTATCTGCCTTTTGCTGTGCCTTTGATGCATTCAACACATCGCGTATCTCACCAAGAATTTGGCCAGGATAACCTTTTGAGCATCGAAAAATACGCTTGATCATGGCCACATTAAA
>CAYURS010000056.1:0-6168 GCA_964447165.1 uncultured Thiotrichales bacterium | reverse complement strand
ATAAACTCTTGATCTTGTTCATCATGAATATCGCCGCCAAACTGAGAGCCAGGGGTCTCTTGCTGTAATTCTTTAACCACCGTATCAACATGTTCAATATCGATAGCTAGCAACTCTTCTAGATAGCCAAAGAGCAGTAATCGGTCGCACAGCTGATTAACTAAACGCGGCACACCATTCGTATATTTATAAACAGCAGCGTAGGCTTCATCACTAATCACTGGGTCTGTGGTCCAGCCTACCAAGGTCAAGCGATGTTCAATATAAGCCTGAGTCTCATCCTCCCCCAATGGGTTAAGATGATAAGCAGCAATCACACGCTGGCGCAGCTGCTCCATTTGCGGCGAACGCAGCGTATCTTTGAAATCAGCTTGTCCTAACAAGAAACTCTGTAACAAAGTCTTACCAGATAATTGAAAGTTGGATAACATGCGCAACTCTTCTAACGAACTCAGTGGCAGATTCTGCACTTCATCGATTACTAACAACACGCGCTTGCCTTCGCGTGCGCGTGTAATCAAAAATGTTTCCAGGTTTTTAAGTAGCGTCGCCTTACCCAGCCCCTCGTGCGCCAAACCGTAGGAAGCAGCTACCATACGTAACATGTCATCTGCACCGAGTTGCGTCGTCACCAACTGCGCTGCGATAATGTTTTCTTTAGCAAGACCAGCGAATAGATTACGCACAAGCATGGTTTTGCCTGTGCCAACACCGCCGGTAATGACAATAAAACCCTCGCCCTGCGTCAGGCCATACTGCAGATAGGACTGAGCACGCTTGTGGCCACGGCTACCGAAAAAAAACCGTGGGTCAGCGTTCAACGCAAAGGGCTTGGCTGATAAGTTATAAAACGACTCGTACATGGCTTACTTCTCTTTCTAGAGACTGGCTAATTCTTTCTCGAAACTTTAATAATTCAGAGCGCAGAAAACCATTCGAGCACAGACTCTGCTTGATTTTACTCTACTTTATACCATGCTTACCCATTAAATCATACAGTGTCGGTCGGCTGACACCCAACAACTCAGAGATTCTCGAAACATTGCCCTCACAGAGGCCAAATGCTTTGAGCAGGGCATCATACTCTACGCGATCACGCACTTCTTTCAGATTAAGTGATTGCGCATTGTCAGCATTAGCCTCTATGCCAAGGTCCTCAGCAGTGATTTGGGCCCCCTCAGACATCAGTACGGCACGGCGCACAACATTCTCTAACTCACGTACATTGCCGGGCCAGGGGTAAGCAGAAATAACCTCCAAAGCCTCCTTAGAGAAACTCTTCGGTTTCGTTTTCTTACCAAGCCCCTGCTTGCTGCGCACCATAATGGCTTTAGCTAGTAACACTGCATCAGCATCACGATCACGCAAAGGTGGAATATTAATAGTAATTTCACTAATTCGGTAATAAAGATCTTCACGAAATCGGTCGGCAGCAATTAACTCGCTAAGGTCCTGATGGGTTGCGCAAACAACACGTACATCGATCGGGATCTCTTTGCGTCCGCCAACACGCTCAATGGTGCGCTCTTGCAAAAAACGCAATAATTTGACTTGCATTGAAAGTGCTAAATCGCCAATTTCATCAAGAAACAGTGTGCCGCCATTAGCGTACTCAATACGGCCAATATTTTGTCTGGTCGCACCCGTAAACGCACCTTTCTCATAGCCGAATAGTTCACTTTCCAGCAAATTTTCAGGAATAGCCGCACAGTTAATCGCGACAAATCGCTCATGGCTACGATCACCTGTCTCATGCAACGCACGTGCGATCACTTCCTTACCGGTACCGCTCTCTCCTAATAATAAGGTCGTCACATTCGCTTGAGCGATTTTCTCAATATCACGACATACCTTGAGCATTTGCGGGCTTGATCCAATCACACCAGGCAAGCGCATAATATTGTGGCGTTTAGCGAGTTTGCGATTTTCGCCCTCAAGCTCCGACACATGAAATGCACGTGCCACCATGATTGACAACAACTCAGGATCAATGGGCTTTTGATAAAAGTCATAAGCGCCTTTGTTGACACACTCAAGCGCATTAGCACGATCATCATTACCCGTCACCACAATGACTTTGGTGTGCGGTGAAAGCGCCAGTATTTCTTCCAAAGCAAGAATACCTTCGCTTGCGCCGGCAGTATCCGGCGGCAAACCAAGATCCAATGTCACAACAACAGGCTCAAAACGACGTAACTGCGCAATGGCCTCTACACGATTAGCAGCAAAGACAAGCTCGTATCCATCAAAGCTCCAGCGTAATTGCTTTTGGATGCCTTCTTCATCGTCGACAATAAGTAAATGCTGCTTGGCCTTGGCCATGAAATAGTCCTCGCTTTGGCAGCCCCTGATGTGCTTAGGGCTACTTGATTATTCCTCTATTATCGGCAGCCTGATGCTGAACTTGCTACCTTGCCCAGGAATACTTTCAACGTCGATGCTGCCACCTAACGCTCTGACAATCTCACGACCTTGGTATACCCCGATACCCATACCCTCATCACCTTTGGTCGAGTCAAAGGGTCTGAACAATCGTTCACGAATGAAATGTGCATCCATACCACAGCCACTGTCCACCACGTCTACCAACATATACTGACCATCGACAAGCAAACTTACTTCCACTCGCCCTTTATCATTGGTTGCCTGTTGCGCATTTTCCACCATATGGCTGAACACTTCTTTTAATTTTTGATAGTCCGCCATGACAAAAACACTTGTATCACCCACCAAGATAGGCACTGGCTTTGCTGAAGATCTTTCTGTTACCACTTCAGACAGTAAAGCATGTAAGAGTACGCGCGTAGGCACTGCAGCACGCGGCGAGCGATCACGTAACTGAGCAAGCAATCGATGTCCCCGACGCGAGGCACTCGCAACTGTAGCAAAAGTATCAGCAATAAATTCTGGATTATCCCTGTGCCGCTCAGCATTTTTCGTGATCAACGCAAGCTGGCTGACTACATTTTTCAGGTCGTGCACAACAAATGCTGAAAGACGGTTAAACGCATCGAATTCTTGCGCTTCTATCAATGCCTGCGTCGCCAATAACTGCGCAATATGCGTCGCAGCCTGGCGACCCGCTGTTTTCAACAAATCTCTATCTTCCCAATTAATCCCTCTGCGTATGGACGAGGGAGGCAAGACAACAAAGCCGAGCAAACGAATATCCTGCATCAACGGCACCACCAACCACAGCTCCTCAGTTGCTGTTAACCAAGACGGCAATACTAATCCGTCATAGAGTTCGGGCTCACGACTATATTCACTGCACTCAATCACCCACTGTTTTTTTTCCAAAAAACGAACTAAATCACCATCAGCATACTCGATATTTTCGATCTCAATAATCTTGCCCCATCGGGCAACAGGCTCATAGTTTTCACCATATCGGTTCACCCAAAGTACGCCCCCTTGGCTACCGACAATTTGCGCAACTGACTGGATAACACGCTCCAACATATGCGCACCGGCACCACCTTTGGATAGCGTATGAATTAACCGTAACCATTCTTCACGATAGTCGTAACGATAGTTAAAAAGATGTTTGCTAAGGAAAACATGCACGTGTGCGCGAACACGTATTGAAAAAAACCCTATTAACACTACACTACAAACTAAGGCTAACAACAAATAAGCCAAGGCGTAGTCCATGCGCCCCGTGCCATCTATCCAGGCGCTATCTATATTCCGCAAAAACAACATAAGACAATAAATAGCCAATGCGACCAGCGCTGCGCCAACACCGTACATTACTGCGTCACGTGAAACGTAAACCTCACCCATCCACCTTGCGTTTCGACTCAACGAAGATTTCAATAACAGCACCGCCGTAACAGCATATAAAGCCACTATCAACAACCAATCGATGTCCAACAAAGTACCAAGGGTTAGGTATTGCAAGCCAAATAAAACGTGATACAGCAGCAAAAAAATAACCGCCAAACAAAGTAATCGCGTATTGGCTCGACGCTCCCGTCGCCCACGCTCATTAATGCGCGAAACAACATAGAACCCACTTAATGACATAAGCAAAATAATGACCGGAAATACATAGACAATGGTCTCATTGCCAGGCAGCTGATGCACATCCGTCTCATACAATAAGGAGAAAGTACCCAGTAATAATGCGGCGCATTGAGCAAGAAAAATAACGCCAATAACAAGAACACGTTGATTGTAACTACGATGCTTAGCGTGCAACAACTTCAGTAAAAAGCTTACCCAAAGAAAAATCTGCAACAAGTGAGCAAAGCGAGCCATCACCGCAAGCTCTGCATTTGGCACTGAACCCGCAGCGTATAACCAAAGAGACGAAACCAACGCTGCCAAAATCAGTAATATTCGATCAAGCTGTCCCTTCCAGCGCCAAAGCAACACTGCTGCTACAACCAAATAAGCGACAGCGACAATAATTAATAAAAAATCTTGTAATAAAACCATCAGATATTCACAGTAAACCGCAGTTAAGAGAAACCAAACACTCGTATAATTATCGGTATCTGAACACAGTGCTTTAAGCTATATAGAAAAGCAGCGTCGCTATCTCAATATTGCGCTTATAATGCCGCTAAAACTAGACACCAGTATATCCAGCTGGTTCTCAAACTATTTTATAGACTACACACAACACAATGTATACGGAGTTCGCTTTTCAATGAAACTAACAATCTTTGGTAGTGGTTATGTTGGCCTGGTTACCGGCACCTGTCTCGCTCAGGTAGGTAATGATGTGATTTGTGTCGATATCGACCAAGACAAGATTGATCGCCTCAATAAAGGTGACGTCCCCATCCACGAACCTGGTCTTGATGACATGATTGCCACCAACATGAAAAGTGGCCGTCTACGTTTTACTACCAATATTAAAGAAGGCGTTGATCACGGCCTGTTTCAATTTATTGCCGTTGGCACGCCACCTGATGAAGATGGCTCTGCCGACCTGCAATACGTTGTCGCCGTTGCTAACAGTATTGGCGAAAACATGAACGACTATCGCGTCGTCATCAACAAATCAACGGTTCCTGTTGGCACGGGTGACAAGGTCAGAGACGCGATAACTGCAGCTTTAGAAAAGCGCGGTGCGAATATTGAATTTGATATTGTTTCGAACCCAGAATTCCTCAAGGAAGGTGCCGCATTAAATGACTTCATGAAACCTGACCGTATCATTATTGGCACCGACAATCCGCGCACCACCGAGCTACTCAGAGCGCTATATGCGCCCTTTAACCGCCAGACAGAACGTTTGGTAGTCATGGATATTCGTTCAGCCGAATTAACTAAATATGCAGCAAACTCGCTCTTAGCCACCAAAATCAGCTTTATGAACGAGTTGGCTAACGTCGCAGAAAAACTCGGTGCAGATATTGAGAAAGTGCGTATCGGCATTGGCTCCGATCCTCGAATTGGTTATCACTTTATCTATCCAGGCTGCGGTTACGGTGGCTCATGTTTCCCTAAGGACGTGATGGCATTGGCACGTACTGCGGGTGAACATGGCTATGATGCTGAATTACTCAACGCCGTAGAATCCGTTAACAATCGCCAAAAACATCGTTTATTTGAAAAAATCAGCAAGCATTTTTCCGGCGACCTAAAAGGCAAAACATTTGCCTTATGGGGCTTGGCCTTTAAACCAAATACAGATGATATGCGTGCCGCACCCAGCCGCACGTTGATGGAATCCTTATGGGCTGCCGGTGCCAATGTGCAAGCATTTGACCCAGTTGCCATGGACGAATGTACAAGAATCTATGGCAATAAAGCAGGGCTGACACTCTGCGAGTCTCAGGATGACACGCTTGCAGGTGCCGATGCATTGGTCATTGTCACCGAATGGAATGCCTTTCGTAGCCCTGATTTTGATAAAGTAAAACAATTGCTTAACTCAGCCCTAATCTTTGATGGCCGTAACCTTTACGAGCCAAGCTTTATGGACAGCTTAGGTATTGAGTACTACGCCATCGGTCGCGGAAAAAGTTAAGAATACTTCTATAAGCAGACATAAAAAAGGGCGAGATGATCTCGCCCTTTTTCTTTTTTCCCTTTTTTATTAAAGGGTTTCAGATTATTTAACCTGCGGATCCAACTCACCACTCTCGTAACGTTTCACCATATCTTCCAGGTTAATCGGCTTGATCTTGGACGCTTGGCCTGCACAACCAA
>CAYURS010000055.1:0-6258 GCA_964447165.1 uncultured Thiotrichales bacterium | reverse complement strand
TAGGGCGCTGTCGTAGAGCCGCCTGCCAACCACCACGCATAAGTTGAAAGACCTGACCTATAAATTCAATCTCGCGAATGCCACCACGACCTAATTTAATATCGCCCTGTTTACCTTTACGCTTCACTTCAGCATTGATTGCTGCCTTCATTGTGCGCAGCTCATCGACACTACCATAATCAAGATAACGACGATAGACAAATGGCGTTATGATTTTTTGCAATGCTTTCTTTGATTCCTCACTACCGGTAACGACGCGCGCTTTCACCATGGCATAGCGCTCCCATTCGCGACCATGCGTTTCATAGTAATGACTTAAACCATCATAATTCACTGCCAAAGGTCCACTTTTACCAAAAGGACGCAGTCGTACATCAACACGAAAAACAAAACCATCTGCCGTCTTTTTATCCAGTACTTTTATAAAAGATTGACATAGCCGAATAAAGAACTGTTCATTACTACAACTGCTAGTAGCACCGTTAGTTTCACCCTCTTCCGGGTAACAAAAGATTAAATCGATATCTGAAGAAAAATTAAGCTCACTAGCGCCAAGTTTACCCATGGCGATAATAACAAGTTGTTGCTGTTGGCCGCTTTTCTCGCCCTGTGGCGTGCCATATTTTCGACAATGTAATCGATAAAGGAACTCATTGGTTGTCCTGATAACGCTATCTGCTAAAGCAGATAATTCGCGCATCGTGGTATCAATATCTGACCACTTGGCAAGATCGCGCCAAGCAATGCGAACCATCTCTCTGCGCCGAAATTGACGCAAGACACTAGATAATTCATTTTCGCTATCTAGTTCTACACACAAGATATGCAGTTTTTCATCGTACTCAGTCGAAGAATAATCCGTAAGCAAGTCACCGCTACCAATAAGCTCGGCCAACATAGCAGGATTTTGTACAGAGCTATCAGCAATATATTCACTATAAGCCCAGACACGCCACAGCACTTTAAGTAAATCTGGGTGTGTGACTAGGCGTACCTTAGCGGCCTTCGCTGCGCGATGAAAAGAGCCAAGATAAGCAGTAACGGAGGAGCGCAACTCAACGGGCATTTCTCCTAGAACTGATAATTGACTATTAGAGAGCAATGCCATTACACACTCCCCTCTACCAAGTAAAAGGCTACATCAATAACTACCATATTCCCCACGCACCATAATCCCATTCTCTGTAGCTTATACTAGACAAGATAAAAATTAAAGACGCCTCTCATTTATTCTGAACGAGATAGGTTATGATCTAAAATATTTAAATTTTTACTCTAATGGTATATGGCATTCCGAGGATCCGTTGACATGCTCTAGACACAAAGAAAACTCATGAACAAATAAAAGGTTTCTGAAGCCTAGCTCATGTTAGTTTGACTTATGCAAATGGCAGCAAACACTGTGCAGATTACTCAGATTTACTTTTTCCGGGTAGACATGGTGGCATTCATCTAACACCTTCGGACAACGTGGGTTAAAATGACAACCTACAGGTGGCGCTGCTGGCGAAGGCAAATCTCCTTCAAGCCGTATCACCTCACGCTGGCTTTCATCATCTAAAGTCGGAGCTGCTGATAATAATGCTTCAGTATAAGGGTGTGCTGGCTTAGCAAATACTGTCTTGACTGGGCCATGCTCAACAATACGACCCAAATACATCACAGCCACATCATGTGCCAGGTATTCAACTACAGATAAATTATGTGTAATAAATAAATAGGCCAAACCATGGCGTTGTTGTAATTCTTGTAATAAATTTAATATTTGCGCTTGTACCGATACATCCAGCGCACTGGTAGGCTCATCACAGATGATAAGTTTAGGCTTGACCGCCAAGGCACGAGCAATACAAATACGTTGCCGTTGGCCACCAGAGAATTCGTGAGGATAACGCTGCTTACTGTCAATCGCCAAACCCACTTGGTCTAATAATTCATCAATACGATGGTCTCGCTCACCACGCGTAGCAACAGTATTTTGTGCAATCATCCCTTCAGCAATAATATCCTTAACCATCATGCGTGGGTTCATTGATGAATAGGGGTCTTGAAAAATAATTTGAATATCAGAACGTAAGCTACGTAAAGTCTTTTTATCCAATATCGTAAGATCGTAACCATTAAATTTAACGTTACCAGAAGTGGTTTTTAATAATTGCAGGATACCTTTGCCTGCTGTTGTTTTACCGCAACCAGATTCACCCACCAAAGCCAGCGTGTGACCTTCAGCAATTCGTAACGACACACCATCAACTGCTTTGACATGACCCACTGTTCGTTTAAGCAGTCCTTTCTGTATCGGGAAATAAACTTTAAGATTATTAACCTCTAATAAGGTAACGTCACTAGGACGCACTTGTGTTTGTGTTTTTTCCTCTTGTGTTTTTGTTTTGGCCTCTATCGTCTGATGAATAGGTTGCTCAATCGTTTCATCAAAGCGATGACAACGCACACCGGTTTCATGATCCCCTAGCCAGCGTGGTAAGGTTTTTCGGCACGAATCCCATGCATAATCACAGCGATCAACAAAACGGCAACCAGTAAAATCAGTCAGCAACGAAGGCACACTGCCTTCAATGACCGCCAACGACTCATCACGCTTATCGGCACGCGGCAATGACTCAAATAATTTACAGGTATAAGGGTGTCGTGGCGCACTAAAAAACTCATCGCGACTTGCTTGCTCAACAATTTGGCCGGCGTACATCACGGCAATACGATCAGCAATATTCGACACCACAGCCAAGTCATGCGTAATAAATAACATGGCCATATTGGTTTGACGTTGCAGGTCATTGAGCAATTCAAGCACCTGCGCTTGAATGGTCACATCCAATGCAGTCGTTGGCTCATCAGCGATAAGCAACTCTGGCTCGCCAGCCAATGCGATAGCAATCATCACCCGCTGCTTCATACCGCCTGAAAGTTGATGCGGATATTCTTTATAGCGTCGCTTAGGGTCAGGAATGCCTACCGCATCGAGTAATTCCAAAACCCTCACTTTGGCCTGCGCGCGTTTTAATAACGTATGACATAACACCGATTCAATGATCTGTTCACCAATCGTTAAAACAGGGTTTAGTGATGACTGCGGCTCTTGAAAAATCATGGCAACACGGCCGCCACGCATAGCACGCATATCCGTTTCACTTAATTGTAATAAATCGGTATCCGCTAAATTCACTGAACCCTCAACAATGCGCCCTGCTGGCTCTGGCACTAAACGCATTATTGATAATGCCGTCATTGACTTGCCACAACCCGATTCACCTAGCAGGACAAACGTCTCACCCTTACGCACATCAAAACTGATGCCATCAACGGCACGCAGCACACCGCGACGGGTATTGAATTGCGTCTTGAGATTAGTAACGCGCAGTAATACATCTGTATCTCGTGGCATGATTACTTTAGCGTTCATGAATCCTCGGATCAAAGGCATCACGCACCGCGTCTGCAAACAGGTTGGCACATAACACCAGTAAAAACATAAAAATAAATGCTGCCACCAACGACCACCACACCACTGGCTCACGTGCCATTTCAAGGCGGGCACCATTAATCATATTACCCCAGCTTATCATCGATGGGTCTACCCCCACACCAATATATGACAACACCGCTTCAGCCAAAACTAAACCACTAAAGTCGAGCACCAGGGTAATCAAAACAATATGCATGACATTTGGCAAAATATGCCGCGACAAAATACGCGTGTGCGACACGCCAAAGGCCTGCGATGCCTGAATATAATCGATTTCTCTTAGCTTCAAAGCCTCACCACGCAACAAGCGACATAGCCCTACCCAGCCGGTAATACCCAATATTAGGCAGAGAAACAATAAACGCGCATCGGCACGTTCAGCAATGGTAGGAAATTGATCGGCATTATTTTGAATATACACGTCTATCATCAACACTGATGCAGCGATTAATAACACCCCCGGAATCGAGCTCAAGGTGGTATAAATATATTGAATCACATCATCAACACGGCCACGAAAATAACCTGCCATGATGCCAAGCACCAATGCAAACGGCAGCACAAACAAGGTTGTTAAACTACCAATCACCAAACCGGTACGAATACTTTTCAGAGATAGATAGAGCACGTCTTGGCCTACTTTGTCAGTTCCCAAAACATGGTAATACGGTGCTAAACCAAACAAAATGAAACACACCAAAGTGATAACAAAGCCGGTTAATAATAAGGTGCGCCAAGGCACATCGGTGACGCCCGACTTCAACAAACTCAGCTGTCGACGATAATTATTTGAATATTTACGCGATAGAAAATAGCTTAGTAGCGCAATCACAAGCAATAATACCAACAACGCCTCAATCACAGCACGCGAAATTTTGCTGAGGATATCTGGTACACGTTGCGAAATATCGTCAAGATGAGCGCCGCCATACACGAGCCGTGGAAACTCACGTACTATATTGCCATCGGGTAATTCAATGGTTTCCTTAGCGTAAGAATTTGTGGCAAAAGGAGCAGAATAGGTTTTCTCTTGTTGAGAACGTAACGTAGTCAAAATAATATCAAGCACTGACACCACTTCGGATGAAAACACGGGGTCATTACTGTTGTTCCCGCTATCACGCTGTTCACGAACATGAAACGAATCAGCAAGGCCAATAAAGATATACACCATTAACACCATAGCCGCAGACATCGCCAAAGGCCGCCGTGCAACTTGACGCCATGGTCGTAGCAAGTGTTCATGTCGACGCGCATAAAAGAAAAAAGCAAGTCCAAAGAACACAAGCAAATAGACTAACCAGTCAGTCCATAGCGGTGAGAATTGATAACCAAATAAATACATGATCGCTATCAGTTCCTGTTAGCCCGCATATTTCACGAAGGGTTCGGGATTCAGAGCAAAGCTGGCTAAGTAGTTTGGTCGATCATCCGAAAAAGCATAGTGGTAACTATGGTTTGAGGGGGATCGGGCAAAATGCGACGCCAGATTTACTCTGAAACCGAACAGGACAAACTGTCGCAGTAGATTGCGACCTTTATTCAAACCTAAAATATTGATATATAGACTAAACATTATCAAACATCGTCCGCCTTCGTGAAATATGCGGGTTAGTTGAGGCGCACACGCGGATCAACCAGCGTATAAGAAATATCCGTCAATATCAGGCCAATGATGTATAGCACTGAGCCCAAAAAGACCATGGCACGAACAATAGCGAAATCTTGTGCTTGTATGGCGTCGATAACATAGCTGCCCAAACCCGGAATGCCAAAAAATGATTCGGTGACCAGGCTACCCATAAATAAAACAGGCAAGATAACAACAATACCCGTTAAAATCGGAATCATTGCGTTTTTCAGCACGTGCTTGAACAACACCACATGTTCAAACAAACCCTTGGCACGTGCTGTGCGCACATAATCACGGTTAATCTCTTCGAGAAAAATTGTGCGATACCAACGTGTGCCGGCACCAATGCCGCCTATTAAACCAACAATCACAGGCAAAACAAGGAATTTAATCGCATCTAGCCCATCGTCATAACCGGAGATGGGCACCAAATGTAAAGACTTACTAATGAGATATTGGCCACCAATGATATAAAACATAGATGATATGGACATCAATACCACGCCGATAATAACGCCAGCGACATCAATATAACTGGCACGAAAAAAAGCCAAAATCATAGCAGCGGTGATATTAACTAACAAACCAATAATTAGCGAAGGAATGGCAATGGCTAAACTTGGCCACATGCGTTGACGAATATCATAACCAATATCGCGGCCATCATCGGCAGCACCGAAATCAAAGACAAATAATTTGACTGATTTTTCGAAAAAAATCGTTTGTTTGAACTTATCGACACCACTCGCGTTAGAATTATACAACAATGGCTTGTCGTAACCTCTCGCCACCTTCCATTTGTTGATAGCCTCCTCGGTGACGTGTTTATCACCCAGATGCACACGCGCAACATCATCAGGTGAATTGACAACAAAGAATAGCGTAAAGGTAATCAAGTTGACGCCAATTAATATCGGCACCGCATAAAGCAAGCGCCGTATTATGTAGGCCAGCATTAAGTTTCTGCCCGCACAGGCTTTCTCAAAGCAACTGAAGCCGAATCAGAAGATAGCGCAGCGGCACGTTGACGTTTCTTATAGGCAACAAAAGCTGGCGCAACCACCACGGCAAGTAATAAGAAGAGTAAATACACTGGCCACAATATCGCTGTATTCCATTCGGCACGTCTTTGCTCACGCAT
>CAYURS010000054.1:0-6266 GCA_964447165.1 uncultured Thiotrichales bacterium | reverse complement strand
GTTATCTGACAGAACGTTATATGCCGGATAAAGCGATTGATGTCATTGATGAAGCAGGCGCCAGCATTCAGTTGATGCCCGCGTCAAAACGCAAAAAGACTGTTGGCGTGCGCGATATTGAACGCATTATTGCCAAAATGGCACGCATACCGCCCAAAAGTGTTTCGGCCAGTGACAAAGATCGCTTGCGAACACTGGAACGTGATCTCAAATTATTGGTTTTTGGCCAGGATGACGCCATTGCTAATCTTGTTAGTGCGATTAAAATGGCGCGTTCCGGTTTGCGTGATGGGGAAAAACCCATTGGGTCATTTTTATTTTCAGGGCCAACAGGTGTGGGTAAAACAGAAGTAACGCGTCAGCTTGCACATGTTTTAGGCATTGAATTAATTCGTTTCGATATGTCTGAGTACATGGAGCGCCACACGGTTTCTCGCTTAATTGGCGCGCCGCCTGGCTATGTTGGCTTTGACCAAGGTGGTTTGCTCACCGAAGCTATCAATAAGCAGCCTCATGCCGTGTTATTGTTTGATGAGATAGAGAAGGCACATCCTGATGTTTATAATCTACTATTACAGGTTATGGATCACGGTAGGCTGACAGACAATAATGGCCGCAAGACTGACTTCAGAAATGTAATTTTAGTTATGACGACAAACGCTGGCGCACAAGAAATGAGCCGAAGTTCAATGGGCTTTACCACGCAAGATAATAGCAGCGATGGCATGGAATCAATCAAACGCATGTTCTCACCTGAGTTTCGTAATCGCCTTGACGCAATTGTGCCGTTTGCAGCATTGGATGACAGCACCATTGGCTCAGTCGTCGATAAGTTCATTATCCAACTGGAACATCAGCTTGATGAGCACAAAGTGACACTGAGCATTGATAAAGAGGCGCGTAACTGGTTGGCCGAACATGGCTATGATGCCAAGATGGGTGCTCGACCCATGGCGCGTATTATTCAAGAGAAAATTAAAAAGCCGCTGGCAGACGAGTTACTATTTGGCAAGTTATCGCGTGGCGGCCATGTTCGCATTAACGTAGGTAAAGAGGGTCTCGTCTTTAGTTTTGATGAAGTTGAAGAGGCTCTTACAGAAAGTTAATATCGCCAGAAAGCTAATGTAGCGGGCACAAGCCCGCCAGCCTGCTAACGGGCGCGATAAACGATACGGCCTTTACTCAGATCGTAGGGAGTGAGCTGAACGGTCACTTTGTCGCCAGTGAGAATACGGATATAATTTTTTCGCATCTTGCCGGAAATGTGTGCCATGACAACATGGCTATTTTCTAGCTCTACGCGAAACATAGTGTTGGGAAGGGTGTCGACTACCGTTCCTTCCATTTCAATGTGTTCTTCTTTTGCCATTTTGTTTCAGTGGGCTCCTTCAGAGTGCAGAGGTTAATTCACCATTATAGCGTAATAGCAGTTCTTGTGCTGTTTCAAAGCGTTGCCAGCTCCCTTTAAGATAGGCTTCTGTGGGCAAAAAATTAGTTTTGTAGCGCATTTTGTTGCAGTCATGGATCCAATAGCCTAGATAGAGCCATTTTTGACCTAAACGGCGCGCTTCCTCAATTTGCTGCAAAATGGCATAAATACCGAGACTACGTTCGACATAATCCGGATCATAAAAGGTATAAACAGCGGACATGCTGTTATCAAGATAATCCGTTACGGCGACTGCCAATAATTTCCCATCGAGTCGAAATTCAAACAGCCTGGTATTGATTTGTTTCGAGCGCAAAAAACCCATGTACTCGGTTTTGCTATGTTGCTGCATTGGGCCGCCAGGGTGGCGTGCCAAGAGATAACGTTGATAAAGCGCAAAGTGTTCGTGGGAATAACTCATCTGTAGCCGATTAATATTGATGTCAGCATTGCGTTTGAGTATACGCCGCTGGTTACGATTGAAATGCACCTCTGCAACAGGAAGGCGTAGCGATATGCAAGCAGAACACTGTCGGCAGTCGGGTCGATAGACAATGTTACCACTCCGCCGAAAGCCGCTTTCGATAAGTTGATTATAGAGTTTTGAAGAAGGCTCAAACGTTGGATCAAGTACTATATTTGTTGCTTTTTGTTTGCCGAGATAACTACAGACATGCGGCTGTGTTCGATAAAAAATAATTTCACGCGCTTCCATTAGGTGGTTTTCCACGCCTGTTTCGACACGGATTGATTGCACCACTGATCTATATTATCAGTGAATTCTTGACGTCGAATCTCTTTGGCTCCAAGACTCAGCAAATGCGCCGTTGTCATCTGACAATCAATCATTGCAAAGCCCCATTGCTGTAATGACTTAACTAACGAAACAAAAGCGACCTTGGATGCGTCACGTTCGTGGTAAAACATTGATTCACCATAAAAGACTTGGCCAATCGCTACGCCATAGAGCCCGCCGACAAGCTCACCATCAAGCCAGGTTTCGGCACAATGGGCATGGCCAAGTCGGTGTAGCGTCAGATATCCATCTTTGATACGTTGATCTATCCAAGTGCCATCGCTGTATTGTCGCGCTTTGCTGCAAGCGTCAATCACCTTATCGAATACGCTATTAAAACGTATCTCAAAGCCCTTATTTCTAATAGTTTTATTCAGGCTGCGTGAGACCTTAAGCTCACTGGGATAAAGGATGGACCGGGGGTTGGGTGACCACCAAAGTATTGGCTGATTAGCATCAAACCAAGGGTAAATACCATGACGGTAGGCATTGAGCAATCGTTGCGGCGAGAGGTCGCCACCTATGGCAAGTAAGCCATCGGGTTCTCTCGTGGCGAGATTGACATCTGGAAACGGTTCCTCAGGATTGTGTGGGTCTAAGTGATAAGGTGCACTATTAAAGGCGATAGACATGATTTTTAGCTTTCTTTTTTGAAGGGCGAATGCGTTTGAACATGCTTAATATAGTCGCTTACACCATGGCGTTCCTGGCATAAGAAGTCGCCAATGGCATGGCGAAAACCTTCGTGTGCAATCCAATGTAATGAACGGGTTTTAACCGGCAAAAAACCACGGCTTACTTTATGTTCACCCTGAGCGCCCGCATCAAAATAGTTAATGTTATTAACAATACAGTATTCTATCGCCGCGTAGTAACACAGCTCAAAATGTAAGCTGTGAAACTCGGCCAAGCAGCCCCAATGGCGACCGTAAAGGTGCGTGGCATTACGCATAAAAAATGCACCAGCGACATTGTGGTCATCATGCTGCGCCAAAATTAATAGCACCTGGTCGGGAAGGGTTGTACCCAAATTTTGAAAGAACTCAAGGGTGAAAGCTGGATAATTATTCTTTTTTGAAAAGGTAGACAAGTAGTATTGATAAAACACTTGCCATTGTTGGTCGCTTATTTCATGCCCCGTGAGAGTTTGCAGCGTGATACCTTGTTCTTTAACGCGGCGTCGTTCACGGCGAATTTTTTTCCGTTTAGAAGATGACATTGAAGCCAAAAAATCATCGAAGTTTTCATAGTGTTGATTTTGCCAATGAAATTGATAGCCCCAGCGCTCCAGTATGGGTGCATTTTTTATTTTTAACTCATTAGAAAAATCTGGGTCTTCAGGGAAAAGGCAATGCCAGGAAGAATAATTACTCTCTTTTGCATAGCCAATAGCGGACTCTATTAACTGTTGTTTTATATTTATTGTTTCAGCGTGATCATCCTCAGCACAGAGAAAGCGTTGGCCAATAACAGGTGTAAATGGAATTGCACTAACTAATTTTGGATAGTAAGCAAGACCTTGTTGTGCGTAGGCATCAGCCCAGGCAAAGTCAAAAACAAATTCACCCCAGGAATGTTGCTTACTGTAGAGAGGCAGTGCGCCAACCAGAATATCATTTTTCCATAAGGTGATATGACAGGGTTGCCAACCAGAATTGCCACCGACACAATTGTAGCGTTCGATACCTTCAAGAAATTCGTAGCTTAAAAAAGGATTGTTATTCTGGTTGAGGCGATTCCACTGTTTTTTATCAATTTCACTCAGTGTGGTTTCATAACGAGCTTGCATCTTCATAGTATAGCGAAGATACAAGCTGCGTCACGCAGCGCTAGGACGTTGGTTACTTGGTAAAACTAATGGTTAATCTGGGTAATGCGACCGGCAATGTTATAGCTACGCCGGTCTTCATTTTTGTCGACACGAATAATTTCGATGGTCGCATCAAGCGGCGCAGTCAGCGTATTGCCCGGGTCAAGCCGGATATCAAGCAAGGTGCCAAGTGCGAACTGTTCATTAGCCTGGAATGCCAGGCCCGTCGTGCTGAGATTATTCAGTGTGCCATTATTTGCTTTCTTTAAGTTTTGTGCGGTGCCTTGCTCGGCATAATCCAGCTTACAACTTACGTCAACGCGTAGTGCTGTACGGCGTTCCTCTAGATGTTGTAGCATAGTCCCTCCTTGGTAGTCTGCAAACTTGCCGTTTTTACTCTGAACTCAGCTCTTCAAGATAGCGTTCTGCATCCAATGCAGCCATGCAGCCGGCACCAGCAGATGTCACTGCCTGACGATAGACCTGATCCGCTACATCACCAGCGGCAAACACTCCGGCTATACTGGTCGCCGTGGCATCGCCTGTCAATCCCGATTTAATGATGATATAGCCATTTTTCATATCGAGTTGCCCAGCGAATATTTGTGTATTCGGTGAATGACCTATGGCAATAAAAACACCACTCAAATCAATTTCTTCAGTGCTATCGTCTTTAGTGCTGCGAATACGCATACCCGTAACCCCAGTTTCATCACCTAAAATCTCATCAAGCGTATGATCCCATTGGATATTAACATTTTCGTCCTGTTTAGCCATGAGACGGTTCGACAGTATTTTCTCTGCACGAAATTTATCACGACGGTGTACCACAGTGACCTTAGAGGCAATATTTGACAGGTATAAAGCCTCTTCAACCGCCGTATTTCCACCACCAATGACAGCAACGTCTTTATCTCGGTAGAAAAACCCGTCACAGGTCGCACAGGCAGAGACTCCACGACCTTTAAATGCTTCTTCTGACTCCATGCCCAAATACTTGGCTGATGCGCCGGTAGCGATAATCAGCGCGTCACAGGTATAGTGGCCGCTGTCACCTTCAAGTAGAAAAGGGCGCTGTTGTAAATGGGTGGTATGAATATGATCCAACACAATTTCGGTATCAAAGCGTTCTGCGTGTTTACGCATACGTTCCATGAGTTCTGGGCCTTGTACCCCCTCATTATCGCCAGGCCAGTTATCGACATCGGTGGTGGTGGTTAATTGTCCGCCTTGTTCGATACCGGTGATCAGCATCGGTGACAGATTGGCACGTGCAGCATAAACTGCCGCCGAATAACCAGCAGGGCCAGAACCCAGGATAATTAAAGAGCGGTGTTGAGGTGGATTATTGGTACTTTTGTCAGTCATAGCGCATGATCCGAGTGTGTTTGCTAGTAAATGGTGCGCAGTGTACATGCCTTTGTTTCTTGGGCAAAGCGTACTGTTTGTGAATAGCAGGGCGAATAATAGTTTATATATTGTGCTAGGGTCTGTTAACACTATAAACATGGTAGCGTTGCTGTGCCAAATGGAGCCAGGCAAGGCGCGAGAAGAGAAATTTAGTGGTGCTAAATGAGCGACGAGTAACGCTGCCTAGCTCCATTTGGCGCGCAACCCGAAGGGACGGGGCTATTTTTCCGCAGGACTGCGTTACCGCTCGCTTGTGTACGGCAAATACACGGCGCTCACTGCGCCTTGTCCTGCGAAAAAATGGCCTCCGCCGCTACCATGTTTATAGTGTTAAGAGACCCTAAGTTGGCTAATAATCAATTTATTATTTCTTAATAAAAAAGTGAGAACGGTATGTCGAACATCACCATTATTGGCAGTGGTCTAGCCGGCTATACTTTGGCTAGAGAATTCAGAAAACGGGATAAGGAAACCCCCTTAACCCTGATTAGCAGTGATGCCGCCGATTTTTATTCCAAGCCCATGCTGTCAACGGCATTGGCGCAGGGTAAAGATGCCAAGACTTTAGTCATGACAGCGGCTGCAAAAATGGCAGAGCAGCTCAATCTCGACGTCATTGCCAATACCACCGTTAACGAGATTAATACCGCAGGTAAAACCTGCGCCTTGGATAGTGGCAGAATCGTTGACTATGACCGGCTCGTATTGGCCCTGGGTGCCGACCCCATTCGCATCGCATTTTCAGGTAATGCCAACGACGATGTGCTCTCGGTTAACGATATTGACGACTATGCTCATTTTAGAGCAAAGCTAGCTGGCGA
>CAYURS010000053.1:0-6316 GCA_964447165.1 uncultured Thiotrichales bacterium | reverse complement strand
GTAGATGGCACCTATAAATGGCTGTTACGCCTGCAAGGTGGTAATTGCATCGAAACGGTTTATATTCCTGAAACTGAGCGTGGCACCTTGTGCATTTCTTCGCAAGTGGGTTGCGCCCTGGAATGCAGTTTTTGTGCGACGGGTTATCAGGGCTTTAATCGTAACCTGAGTGTTGCCGAAATTGTTGGTCAGATATGGCTTGCACATAAGGTGATTGGTTTTGGTGGTGAGGGTCGTACTGAGATCCCTGCGGCATCATCAAGTACTTCTTCCTTACAGTCAGGTCGCGCCAAAATTACTAATATTGTTTTAATGGGCATGGGTGAGCCATTATTGAATTTTGACAAGGTAGTGAAGTCAATCAATATCATGTTCGATGACAATGCTTACGGCTTATCCAAGCGACGTATTACCTTGAGTACCGCAGGGGTTATTCCGGCGCTAATGCGGTTACGTGATGTTGCTGATGTCAGTCTTGCTGTATCATTGCATGCACCAGACGACGAATTGCGCAACGAATTAGTTCCGCTTAATAAAAAATACCCTATTAAAGACTTATTAGATGCTTGCGAAGCTTACGTTGCGGATTCACCACGCAAAAAAGTGACCTATGAATACGTTATGCTTGATGGTATTAATGACAGTATTAAACAGGCAAAACGTTTAGTGAGTTTATTGCAAGGGCGTCAGGCCAAAGTCAACCTTATTCCGTTTAACCCTTTCCCTGAGACAGATTACAAACGCTCCTCACAAGCATCCATTGATCGTTTTAGAGATGTATTGGTTGCTGCAGGCTTGGTCACGATTACGCGCAAGACACGCGGCGATGATATCGATGGCGCCTGTGGCCAGTTGGCAGGAAAAATAGTTGATAAAACGCGACGCCAGCAAAAACGTATTGCAATGACGGCAAGAGGATAGTATGAGTCGTTTAATCTTTATCGCGTTATTATCATTGCTTATTAGCGCTTGCGTTAGCCAAGGCGGTGCCAATAAGTCTGAGGGCACAGCAGCTGAGGCTCATGTTAGCTTAGGTTTGGGCTATCTACAACAGGGTCGGCCACGGCTCGCGATTCAAAGTTTTACGCGTGCAATCGAGCTTGATTCACGCTTGGCGAGCGCACATCATTACGCTGCTGAGTCGTATCGCCAGATGCGCCAATATGCGCGCGCCGATAAACACTTCGTAAAAGCATTAAAGTTGGCGCCTAAAGACGCGGCGATAAAGAATAATTACGGTGTGTATCTGTGTGATCGACAACGCTATGATGAGGCCGATGGTTATTTTATTGAAGCCATAGAAGATAAATTTTATACCTCGACTGCTGAAGCTTTAGAGAACGCAGGATTATGCGCGCGTAAGTCTGGCGATTCTGTTTTGGCAGCGCAACGTTTTCGACAAGCAATTGAACATGATGAGCGTCGTGCCCGCTCGCTTTACCAGCTTGCAGATCTCAGCTATTTAGCTAATGAGGTGTTGGTTGCGCGCGGTTTTGTGCAGCGCTATTTTTCTGTCGCCAACGCCAATGCATCATCACTTTGGTTGGCAATTCGCATTGAACACGCTTTGGGTAATGATGATGATGTACGTGAGTATGCGACCAGTCTACATAAAAATTTCCCTAATAGTGATGAAGCAAAAGAATTCAAGCGTTTTTGGGCAAATCAATAATGCACATTCTATTTTTCTTTCTTCGATAAAGGTTTTACGTGTTGCAGAATATCTCTAGGCCTGTATCCAAGCCTATACAGGCAGTGCGCGGAATGAATGATATTCTGCCTGACAATACGGTTGCCTGGCTAACATTAGAATTAAAGTTAATAGACTTGATGTCACGTTATGGCTACCGCCAAATACGCTTACCGATAGTTGAAAAAACCGAGCTATTTAAACGCGCTGTGGGTGAAGTAACTGATATTGTTGAAAAGGAAATGTATACCTTTGAAGACCGTAATGGCGACAGCTTGTCATTGCGGCCTGAGGGTACAGCAGGCTGTGTACGTGCTGCGATTGCAAATGGTTTGCTGCATAATCAATTGCAACGCCTTTGGTATAATGGCCCCATGTTTCGCCACGAGCGGCCACAAAAAGGCCGCTATCGACAGTTTCATCAGTTGGGTGTCGAGGCTTATGGTATGGCAGGCCCTGATATTGATGCCGAGCTTATTATGCTTAGTGCACGGCTTTGGCAAGAGCTGGGCATCGAGAGCCTAGAGTTACAGATTAACTCACTGGGTTCTATGCAAGAGCGTGCCAGTTATCGTCAACAGCTTATGCAGTATTGGCGCGATCATCAAGACCAGCTCGATGAAGATGGTTTGCGCCGCATGGAATCAAACCCATTACGTATTCTTGATAGCAAAAACTCTGATATGCAGGAAATCATTGTTAAAGCGCCGCAATTAATTGATGCCTTGGGTGAGCAATCACGCCAGCATTTTAATCAATTTAAAGCCTTGCTTGATGGTGTCGGCATTGCCTATCGTGTCAATCCGCGCCTGGTGCGGGGTTTAGACTATTATAATGCAACTGTATTTGAGTGGGTGACAGACCAGCTTGGTGCGCAGGGCACGGTTTGCGCTGGTGGCCGTTATGATAGCTTAGTGTCCCAATTGGGTGGGCGTGAAACAAGCGCCGTTGGTTTTGCTATTGGTCTGGAGCGTTTGCTTGAACTTGTACGTCATGCCAATGACGAGGTAGCACCACAGATTGATGTTTGCCTGGTGATGGTAGGTGATACGGCGCAGGCTACGGGTTTAGTATTGGCAGAAACTCTGCGTAATGACTTGCCAACATTACGTTTGCAAAGTCTTTGTGGTGGTGGCAGCTTTAAAAGCCAAATGAAGCGCGCAGATAAATCTGGCGCACGTGTGGCCTTGATCTTGGGTGATGATGAAGTTAGTACAGCAACCGTCAGCATCAAATTTTTACGTGAAGATAAACCGCAACAGCAACTCGCACAACCAGCTGTTGCTCAGATATTAATAGACTTATTTGGGTAGGGTTTTAGAACATAATCAAATTAAAATTATTAAGGAGAATCCGGTGGCAGCACATCCCGGTGAAGACGAACAACTTGACGCGCTAAAAAAATGGTGGAATGAAAACGGTACAGTAACCATTATTGGTTTTGTCGTTGGTATCGCTGTGTTATTTGGCGGGCGCGCCTGGTTTGACCATAAACAGACAACTTCTGAGGCCGCTTCGGCTGAGCTAGCACTTTTGTTAAATGAACTTGACGTTGGTGACAGCGCAAGCATTACAGAAAAGGCCGACGATATTCTGAGTGAATATAGCAGCAATAGTCAGGCAGAGTTTGTTAGTTTAATTAAAGCCAAAGCGTTAGTTGGCTCAGGTGAGCTAGAAGAAGCCAAGAGCATACTGCAATCTATTATCGACAAGCCGGCTATCGAAGGTATCGATGAGCTGGCACGTCTACGTCTAGCGCGTATCCTGGTATCAGAATCAAACCACGACCAAGCCCTTGGCTTGATGAGTGGTAGCAGTCCTGCATTTGAACCACATTACCAAGAACTGCGTGGTGATATCTACCTTGCTCAAGGTGATGTTGGCAAAGCACGCCAAGCCTACCAAAGTGCATTGGCAGCACCTTCAGTGCTTGCCAGTGACCAACATGTGCGTATGAAGTTAGACAGTCTTGGCGAAGAGGGTGAAGACAAAATAGCAGAGGAAAATAGCGATGAAGGTGAAAACAGTTGAGAGTTTTAGCTGTTCTATTGATCGCTATCGCTTTGGTAGCCTGCGGCACAAGCAAAAAATTAGCACCGCCGACTCCGCTTAGCAAAATTCAGCAAAGTGTTGACACGCGTAAACTGTGGTCGTCATCACTACCGAACCAAGCCAAACAAAGCTTTGCTCGCCTTAGACTCGAAGTTGTCAGTAATGTTGTTTTTGCGGCAACTGAAGCGGGTTACGTTGCCGCTTTTTCGCGTGATAAAGGTAAGAAGCTTTGGCGTGTTGATACCAAGCTCCGTTTAGGCGGAGGTGTTGGCGTTGGTGAATCACATATTTATGTTGGTAGTTACGAAGGGGATGTTTTAGCATTAAACCGAGACAACGGCGAAATTGCTTGGCAAACCAATGTTGCCAGTGAAGTGCTGGCTGCACCACAAGAAGATAATGGTGTCGTCGTAGTGTCGACATCAGATGGCCACCTCTATGGCCATCGTAGTGACGATGGTCAACGTATCTGGACCCATCAACGCCAAACGCCGGCATTGATATTACAAGGGGCTAGTGCGCCAGTATCTTTAGGCGACCGTGTACTGTCTGGTTTTGCCAGCGGCCACCTTGACATGTTGAATATTGCCGATGGCAAATTAATTTGGAGTGTCACAGCTGGCGTACCACAAGGGCGTACTGAGCTTGAGCGTATTGTTGATATTGATAGTAATATTGTTGTCAATAACGGTATTATCTATGTCGCCTCCTACCAGGGGCGTGTCTCAGCATTGAGTATGGACAGTGGCCGCCCACTCTGGTCACGTGAATTATCCTCTTATGCGGGTTTAGCCGCCGATAACAACGCGCTTTATGTTAGTGATGCAGACGATAAGGTTTGGGCTTTAGACCTTAGTACGGGTGTAACCCTTTGGCGGCAAGAAAAACTTCAATGGCGTTCAATCACCGGGCCTGTGTTACACGGTGCCTACGTCGTAGTCGCTGATTTTGACGGCTATATACATTGGTTGAGTAACGTCGATGGTTCCTTTGTGTCGCGTCTTCGTATTACTAGTAAAGGTGTTTTAAGTACACCGACAGTTGTTGACGACACCCTGTTCGTTTCAGGTAAAAATGGTAGCATTCATGCCATTCAATTACATTCCCCTTCGTAGGACTTGTTAACAGACCCTAGTTTAGATTGACACTGTGGCTCGCATGGCCTGGGTCGACCACTTGGTACACTATTTTATATGAAACCTGTCATCGCCCTTGTTGGTAGCCCTAATGTGGGCAAGTCGACTTTATTTAATCGTTTGACCCGTAGTAGGGATGCCTTAGTGGCAAATCAGCCAGGCTTAACACGCGATCGCATCTATGGCGTGGGTAAGTATGACGATCGCAGCTTCATCGTGATAGATACGGGTGGTATCAGCGGCCAGCAGGAAGGGATTGACGGCTTAATACTAGATCAGGTTTGGAGCGCTATTGACGAAGCCGATATTGTTTGTTTTCTCACTGATGGTCGAGCTGGTCTTAATGCTGCAGACGAAGTTATCGCCCAACAATTACGCCGCCGTGGTAAACCAATTCAGTTAGTGATTAATAAGGCAGAAGGCTTGCCCTATGATCGTACCGTTAGCGATTTTCTTGCGCTGGGCTTTGGCGAGCCAGCTGTGATTGCCGCCGCGCATGGTCAAGGCGTGAGAGATTTATTATCGACTGTTCTCGCTGGTTTTCCTGTTGATGAAGAGGGCGATGAAGAAGCTGAAGACAGCGGCCCGCGTATCGCCGTTGTCGGTCGACCGAATGTCGGTAAATCAACGCTGATTAATTGTTTGTTGGGCGAAGACCGCGTTGTTACCTGTGACATGCCTGGTACCACCCGTGACAGCATCACTATTCCCTTCGAACGTGATGGTAAAGCCTATACCTTAATTGATACCGCTGGTATTCGGCGCCGTAGCCGTGTCGATGATATGGTTGAAAAATTTAGTGTCGTTAAAGCATTGCAGGCGATTGCAGACAGTAACGTCGTTATCAGTGTGATCGATGCACAAGAAGACATTACCGACCAGGATGTGCGCCTGCTTGGCCATGCCTTAACCGCAGGTAGAGCCTTGGTTATTGCAGTGAATAAGTGGGATCATTTGCCAAAAGACAAACGTGAAAGTATTCGTACTACCTTGAGCAGAAAGCTTACCTTCGTCGATTTTGCTGATATTCATTTTATCTCTGCGTTGCATGGCACGGGTGTTGGTGGCTTGATCGCCTCGATTGACAAAGCCTACGAAAGTGCCATGAAGCACTTTGCAACTCCTTTATTAACTAGACTGCTCGAAGACATGGTGATCCAGCATCAACCGCCACTTGTACGTAGTCGTCGCATTAAATTGCGTTACGCCCATCAGGGTGGCCGTAATCCACCCGTTATTGTCGTCCACGGCAACCAAGTTGAGCGTGTGCCAGCCAGTTATAAACGTTATTTATCCAATACCTTCCGTAAAGTACTGAAGCTGCATGGCACCCCTTTGCGCATCGACTTTAAGGGGCATGAAAACCCATACAAGGGTAGACGCAATACACTCACGCCAAGGCAAGAATATAAGCGTAAACGTTTAATGAAGCGGGTTA
>CAYURS010000052.1:0-6316 GCA_964447165.1 uncultured Thiotrichales bacterium | reverse complement strand
CCACGCGTACAGTTATTGCCGCATCAATTATATATTGCCAGTGAAGCGACTAATCGTTATGCCCCCCGTGTATTGCTCGCCGATGAAGTGGGATTGGGGAAAACCATTGAAGCGGGTTTGATTTTACATCAACAGTTGATCAGTGGTCGCGCTAATCGAGTGTTAATTGTCGTCCCTGATAGCTTGTTGCATCAGTGGCTAGTGGAAATGCTACGCAAATTTAATTTGTTTTTTACTATTATCGATGAGGAACGTTGTCAGGGTTTAGAAGAAGTTAATGCAGACCAGGAAAGTAACTTTTTTGGTGAGGATCCTGATTTAGAGCCAGCGCCAGAGTTGCCAGACATGGAAAGTCTTAACCCGTTTGATAGTGCACAATTGGTATTGTGTACCTTATCATTTTTAGTGGAAAGTCCACAGCGGCATGCTCAAGCGATGGCAGTGGGTTGGGATTTGCTCATTGTTGATGAAGCACACCATTTGCAATGGAGTGAGCAAGAAGCCAGCCCGGCATATCGTTGTATAGAAGCGTTAGCAGAGCAGACTAGAGGTTTGTTATTGCTTACCGCGACACCCGAACAGTTAGGTGTTGAAAGTCATTTCGCACGATTACGTTTACTCGATCCAGATCGTTACTACGATATGGCCGCTTTTCTTGCAGAAGAAAAAAACCATCAACCCGTTAATGCTTTGGTACAAGCATTATTGGCAGATGATGTTTTTGATCGTCTTAAAGATCAATCGCTAATTGAGAAACTGCGTGGTTATTTAGGTGAGGAGGTAGCCAGAAAAATTAGCGTGTTAACGCAATCGTCAATCAATAGCGCGCCGGAAAATGCAGAAGCCTTTGCTAGCGTCATTAAGAACGCGATTAACGATTTGCTTGATCGTCATGGTACTGGTCGGGTCTTATTTCGTAATACCCGCTCTTCTGTGCCGGGATTCTCTGAGCGTCGATTACACCAATACCCTTTAGTTGCTCCTGATCATTATAACAACGCTGCAAACAGCAGTGATATTACAGTATTGCTTACGCCGGAATTAGTGCTGGGCAGAAATTGGATATCCGAAGATAGTCGTGTTGAATGGTTGGTGGCGTGGTTAAAAAATCATCGGAATGAAAAAATATTAATCATTTGTGCTCGTGCTAATTGCGCATTGGAACTGGAGAAATTTTTACGCTTACGTGTGGCTATTCAGTCCGCAGTATTTCACGAGGGTTTATCTCTGGTAGCAAGAGATCGTGCAGCGGCTTACTTCGCTGATGGTGAAGAGGGCGCGCAGGTATTAATTTGTTCTGAGATAGGTAGTGAAGGGCGAAATTTTCAATTTTCTCATCACTTAGTGTTATTTGACTTGCCGATTAACCCTGATCTGCTGGAGCAGCGAATAGGGCGTTTGGATCGTATCGGCCAACGATATATCGTTGAACTTCATGTGCCGTTCTACCAAGGCCATGCGCAACAAGTGTTATTGCGTTGGTATCATCAAGGTATTAATGCGTTTGAGCGCACCTGTCCAGCAGGCTTGGCGTTGTTCAATGAATTTGAACAGCCACTGATAGCTTGCATGCAGAAGCCAGATGATGAACAAGGGCTGGGGGAGTTATTGGTGAATACGCAAACCAAGACTGCCGCGATACTCGAAGCCTTGCAGCAAGGTAGGGATGCTTTGTTAGAACTCAGCTCTTGTAATCATCAGCAAGCAGATGAAATTGTCGAATGCATAGTGGAAGAAGAGCAACGCCAGAAATTATCTCATTACATGGAGAATATCTTTGATCAATTTGGCGTAGAGCAGGAACACCACAGTGCCGCGAGCACCATACTACGGCCTGGTGAGCATATGTTGCATCACAGTTTCCCTGCTTTACCGGCGGAAGGGTTAACCTCAACATTTTCTCGTGAAGTTGCCTTATCCCGCGAAGATATTCAATTTTTAAGTTGGGAGCACCCAATGGTGACTGGCGCTATGGACATGGTGCTTAGTGGTGATTTTGGCAATACAGCATTTTGCACATTAAAACTACCGTTACTAAAAGAGGGCACGTTGATGTTAGAAACTCTCTTTATTATTCATTGTCCGGCGCCTAAACATTTACAGATAGAACGCTATCTGCCATTAAGCATGGTAAGAATTGTAGTTAACAATGATCATGCTGATCTGAGTAAAGTGCTGATGCATGCGCATCTTAATAAGTTGGGGAAAAAGGTTCATAAACGTTACGCTCAGGACTTGGTGAATCATGCCAGACCACAAATCAGCGCTATGATCACGTATGCTGAAACCTTAGCCAGAGTTGATATGAAAAAGAGGGTTGAACAAGCGTTAGGTAAGATGCAAGAGGAGGAACATGCCGCTTTTCAGCGCTTGCAAGCATTAGCTCAAGTCAACGCAAATATTCGTAGTGAAGAGCTTGACTATGGAAAGCAAGCGCAACAGAAATTGGAAAAACACCTGCAAGGCGCACAGTTGAAATTAGATGCAATAAGAGTTGTTTTGGTGACAAAAGAATAAATGTGCCAGCTAAAAATTCAGTAATAACGAACCAAGGAGGCAGCGCCACCGAAATATTTTTAACCGTTGCAACTCTTAACTGGCTTTCCGGTTGCCTAACTCAACACCCTGGCTACGCAAATATTCATCGTAAGAGCCATTAAAGTCGACTACACCGTTGGCTGTTATTTCAATGATGCGCGTGGCCAGCGATGAAACGAACTCACGATCGTGGCTAACAAAAAGTAAGGTACCATTGTAGTTTTCCAAGGCCAGGTTGAGCGACTCAATAGATTCCATATCGAGGTGATTAGTCGGTTCATCCATTAGCATGATATTAGGGTTTTGTAGCATGAGTTTGCCAAATAGCATACGGCCTTGTTCACCACCGGAAATGACTTTCACCGACTTTTCGATATCATCACGCGAAAATAGCATGCGTCCGAGGGTGCCACGAATCGCTTGATCGTCATCACCTTCTTGACCCCATTGGCTCATCCACTCTACCAAGCTCATATCAGTTGCAAAATCTGTCGTATGGTCTTGCGCATAATAACCAATATTGGCGTTTTCTGACCATTTTATGGCGCCACCGTCTAAATTCAAATCGTTGGTGAGGCAACGAAGCAGGGTTGTTTTACCCACTCCATTGGCACCAATAATTGCAATGCGTTCGCCGACTTCAACCGTTAAGTCGAGTTGGTTAAAGAGCTCCAGATCATCAAAATATTTACTTAGACTTTGTACTTCTAAAGCCAAACGATAGAGTTTTTTGTCTTGCTGAAAGCGTATAAAAGGATTCATCCGGCTTGATGGTTTAACGTCTTCTAGTTTTATTTTTTCAATCTGTTTAGCGCGAGAAGTGGCTTGTTTTGCTTTAGACGCATTGGCAGAAAATCGACTAACGAAATTTTGTAGTTCTGAAATTTGCGCTTGTTTTTTAGCGTTATTATTGAGCATTTGCTCTCTGACTTGGGTTGAGGCTGTCATATATTCATCATAATTGCCTGGGTAAAGTCTCAGTTCACCATAATCAAGGTCAGCCATGTGCGTGCAAACACTGTTTAAGAAGTGGCGATCATGCGAAATGATAACCATCGTACTTTTGCGACTGTTTAATATGTCTTCTAGCCAGCGAATAGTATTAATGTCGAGGTTGTTAGTAGGCTCGTCGAGTAATAAAATATCAGGATCAGAAAACAAGGCTTGTGCTAGCAAGACGCGTAGTTTCCAGCCGGGAGCAACGGCGCTCATAGGGCCGTTATGTTGTTCTAGTGGAATATCCAGACCAAGCAATAACTCGCCAGCACGAGATTCGGCAGTGTAACCATCCATTTCGGCGAACTGCACTTCAAGCTCAGCGACCTGCATGCCTTCTGCTTCACTCATTTCTGCCAGTGAGTAGATGCGATCACGTTCTTGTTTGATTGCCCACAATTCTTCATGCCCCATGATGACGGTGTCGAGCACAGTGCAGTCTTCGTAAGCGAACTGATCTTGGCGTAACTTGCCGAGGCGTTCGTTGGTATCAATAGAGAAATTGCCCGATGTTGGTTCAAGCTCGCTACCCAGTATCTTCATGAACGTAGATTTACCGCAGCCGTTAGCGCCAATGAGGCCATAACGATTGCCGCCGCCAAATTTAACCGAAATGTCTTCAAACAGGGGCTTGGCACCAAACTGCATGGTGATATTTGCTGTGGTAATCAAGGTGGATTTCCTAAAGGACTGAAAGGCTGAGAGCCAGTATTTAAGCCTAATATCAGTAGTAGAGGGTCTGATAGGCTTAGATTTGCTGACACGGGAATTTTAAGAGCGTGATTATAATGGCAAAACCGGCAGAAGGTAATAGTTTATTTCGTTTGGCTGCCATTATGGCTGCCATTGCTTGTGTGCAGCGCTGTTACAATACAACGATTAATCCCTCCAATGATTAGTGCACTAGGTGTCTGTTGGGTTTAAGGTGATCGTAGCGAGGAAAAGCCATTTCGAGGCCCCCTTGGAGTATGAGTCCATTTTTTCGATCGTTTGCACCCCGAGGGCACGTAGAGGCGAATATTGAGCATATTTAACGAAAAGGATCGGAAAAATGGGCCAAAATGGATTTTCCGCAGTAGATTCATCCTAAGCCCGACAGGCTCCTAGGCACACCTTGTGCTGTACATTTCCGAAAATATTGCTTTACCAGATTCTGACGTTGAACTTTCAGCGATTCGTGCGCAAGGTGCTGGTGGGCAAAATGTCAATAAGGTCTCATCGGCCATTCATTTACGTTTCGATATTAAGGCGTCCTCTTTACCTGATAGGTGCAAGCAGCGCTTATTAAGCCTGAGTGATCGGCGTATTAATAACGAGGGCATTGTTGTTATTAAGGCGCAGAAATTTCGCACGCAAGAGAAAAACCGTGATGATGCGCTAACAAGGTTAAAAGAGTTAATTGCAGGGGTGATGGTCGTGAAAAAGGTAAGGCGACCGACCAAGCCCACGCTTGGCTCGAAAAAGCGGCGATTGGACAGCAAAGTAAGGCGGGGTAAAACCAAGTCGTTACGCGGCAAGATAATCGAGTAATACTGAGTTGTGAACAATAAATATATTAGAAAAATAATCCTATGGCTTTAAAACCGACCATTTATAAATTAAAAATTTTCTTATCGGATCTTGATAGAAATTATTACGATACGCTTAATTTAACAATTGCTCAGCATCCCTCTGAAACACTGGAGCGTATGATGGCGCGTGTATTGGCTTATTGTATCAATGCTGAGGAACATCTGGCTTTCACTAAAGGGCTTAGCGAAGCGGAAGAACCTGATATTTGGCTGCGTTCTTTAGATGGCCAACTAATTTTATGGCTTGATCTCGGCGAGCCTGCTGTAGATAGAATTAAAAAAGCGACGCGCATTGCATCGACAGTGAAGGTTTACAGTTTTAATTCAAAATCAGATGTCTGGTGGGATCAGAGCCAGGAAAAATTTAAACAGTTGCCAGTGTCTATCTATCGCTTTCAATGGCAACAAATACAATCTTTGGCAAAATTGGTTAAACGCACCATGGAGCTTTCTATCACGATTATAGATAATTCCGCACAGTTTTCAACAGAGCTGGGTGAATGTGAAGTGGCTTGGTCGACATTGAATAAATGTTATAGCTAAGACAGTCAATACATTGATATTATCTTAGTGGAATACTAGTGTAGTGGCTGAATGGTTGGTATATTTAGTTATTTAGGAAGTTTGTTTTGGCCTATTATTTTGGGCTATGTCGGGCAAGGTGAGAAAACATGATAAGCAAGCGATTTTCTTTTGTTGTAATGCTGATGTGTTTAGTCACAACACCAATATTACAAGCTGGAGGTGATATTCATTATTCTGACCGTCATCAAAATGATAATTTATTCATTGAGCCTGGATCAGGCGAGGCAATGGTGCTAGATGCCTTGGTGTTTCGGCCAATTGGCTTGGTCACTATTGTGATTGGTGGCGCGATTTTTTTAGTATCACTACCGTTTAGTGCGCTGGGTGGCAATGTCGGTGAGGCAGCAGATAAGCTCATCGTTGAGCCTATCGACTATACGTTCAAACGTAAGCTGGGTGATCTGGAGTATTAAGGAACCTCTGATCTATTCATGAACTCGTATCTTATACCTGAAATATCCAGCTTCTGCGTTGTAAACCTTCGAAATAGCTCACTATTACGTGCGATTCACGCCTTGAATCTGAATATTTCAGACACAATCTACTTCGTCCAGAATAAATCAGAGGTTCCTTAATCGATTTAGTGGCGTTCTTTCATTAAACGTTGCTTGCTACGAGCCCAATCG
>CAYURS010000051.1:0-6343 GCA_964447165.1 uncultured Thiotrichales bacterium | reverse complement strand
CGGTAGTGTGCTAGCGCCTGAAGCAGTAGACCTTAACATTACATTAACTCGTCTAGGCGGTAAGGTTGATCAAATTAAATTTAATCCCCAAGGCGATGCATTACGCGGTGATACCCTCATCTATGAACCTCATTCGTTTATCGTCACGATCAATGCAACGCACGATGGATCAACACACACTTGGCAATACGATAATTTTGAGGGCCGTACCCGGATTGAAACGGCCGTCGCTGAAGCCTTGGAAATCAAAACCCTGATTGCTGGACCGGTGGTGATGAAAAAAACCATTGCCGTGTATGGCCAAATAACGGCGAATACAGAGCGACTACGTAACATCAGTGCCCGCTTTGATGGCACGATTAAATCAGTCTCAGCCTCACAGGGTGAGCAGGTTCGCAAAGGCCAAAAACTGGCCACCGTTGAAAGCAACGAAAGTTTGCAGTTATTTACCATCAATGCGCCGATTAGTGGCGTGATCACCCAACGTGATGCTAACACCGAAGAGCAAACGGACGGGCGCCAACTCTTCACTATCATGGACACCAGTTCGGTGTGGGTGGAACTATCGGTCTTTCCTGCTGATTTGGCGCAAGTAAACGTTGGCGCTCCGGTCACCATCACCGATACCACCAGCGGCCATACGGTCAGCGGTAAAGTCTCTCGAATTAATCTACTGGCAGAAACTAACCAAGCTGTGAGTGTTCGCGTAGTGCTAGATAACAAAAAGGGGCAACTGCGCCCTGGGCGCCACGTCAGCGCAAACATAACCGTCGGCGAGCATGCCGCTTCCTTGGCGGTAAAACGAACCGGGCTACAAGCCTTCAGGGATTTTACAGTGGTTTATGCGCAAATCGGCGAAGAGTATGAGGTGCGGATGCTCGATCTAGGTTTGCAAGCAGGCGAGTGGGCCGAGGTACTGGGCGGCCTGGAATCCGGTGCTCGGTATGTCAGCGAAAACAGCTATGTCATCAAAGCCGACATCGAAAAATCCGGCGCATCCCACGATCACTAATATAAGTTAAGGGCAATTCAACATGCTAGAAGCAATTATCAAGTTTTCACTCGCCCGCCGCGGGCTGGTAATGGTGATGGTACTGATCGTGATGGGATTGGGCGTATGGAAATTTACCCAACTACCGATTGACGCCGTACCGGACATTACCAATGTCCAGGTAGTCATCAATACTGCGGCTCCCGGTTACACCCCGTTGGAAGCCGAACAACGCGTGAGTTTCCCCGTCGAGACCGCGATGGCGGGTTTACCAAAATTATCTTATACCCGCTCAGTTTCACGTTATGGCCTGTCGCAAGTAACAGTGGTGTTTGAAGAAGGCACAGATATCTATTTTGCCCGGCAGTTAGTTAGCGAACGCCTGACTACCGCCAAAAGAGACATCCCCTCCGCGTTAGAACCAACCCTCGGCCCGATTGCCACGGGACTAGGTGAGATTTTTATGTTTACCGTCGATGCTGAACCGGGCGCCAAAAACAGTGATGGCAGTCTGATTACTCCGATGGATCTGCGCTCAGCTCACGACTGGATTATTCGTCCGCAGTTAATGCGTGTTGCCGGTGTAGCAGAGGTCAACCCCATTGGTGGTTTTAAAAAAGAGATTCTGGTCGCGCCTGACCCAGCCAAATTATTGGCTTACCAAACGAGCTACAGCGAGTTGGTTGAAGCAATACAAAATAACAATAATAACCGTGGCGTGGGTTTCATCGAACACAACGGTGCGCAGTGGTTGATGCGTGTGCCGGGGCAAGCCAGCACGCTGGCTGATCTGAGTAATATTGTAATCCGCCAACATCAAGGCATTCCCCTGCGGGTTAAAGATGTGGCCAGCGTTAGCCTTGGTAAAGAACTGCGCTCGGGTGCTGCGACTCAAAATGGTCGCGAAGTTGTTATGAGCACGGTCTTTATGTTGATTGGTGAAAATAGTCGTACCGTTGCTAACGATATTGCCATTAAATTAGAAGAGATTAAAAGCAGTCTACCTGCCGGAATCACCGTCACGGCTGTTTATAACCGAACGACGCTAGTGGACAAAACGCTAGAGACCGTACAAAAAAATCTACTGGAAGGTGCTCTGCTGGTTATTATAGTGCTGTTTCTATTTTTAGGTAATATTCGCGCCGCAATATTAACCGCAGCGGTGATTCCCATTGCAATGTTAATGACCATCACTGGCATGGTGCAAACAAAAACCAGCGCCAACCTCATGAGCTTGGGTGCGCTAGATTTTGGTTTGATCATCGATGGCGCGGTGATTATTGTCGAAAACTGCATGCGCCGCCTGAGTCAAGCCTACCGTAAAGAGGGCTTGTCTCTCAGCGAACGCTTGACCATCGTCTTTGAGGCAACTCGCGAGGTAATTCGTCCAGCACTGTTTGGTGTCTTTATCATTACCGCTGTCTACATTCCCATCTTTGCGCTTAGTGGCGTAGAAGGAAAGATGTTTCACCCTATGGCGATAACAGTAATCATTGCACTGGTCAGCGCGATAATTCTCTCCATCACCTTCATTCCGGCAGGTGTGGCATTGCTGTTTAAAAAACCGATAAAAGAGAAAAAAAACCTGGCTGTTCATGCTGCCCGAACGCTTTACAGGCCCATTTTATTATTCTCTTTAAAACTACGCTGGGCGGTAGTTGTATTTGCCATTGGCCTGGTGGTTTCTTCCGGTTTTCTGATCCCAAAACTCGGTTCCGAGTTCGTACCTAATCTTGATGAAGGTGATATTGCTATGCATGCCTTGCGTATTCCTGGCACTTCATTGACTGAGGCCATCCACCTGCAAAAAATACTGGAAGCAGAAATTAAAAAACTGCCGGAAGTTGAACGAGTGTTTGCCAAAATTGGCACCGCCGAAGTGGCAACTGATGCGGTACCACCCAGCGTAGCGGATAATTTTATTATTCTTAAACCACGTGATGAATGGCCCGACCCCAACAAAACCAAGGTGCAATTTATTGCAGAGTTAGAAGCCTTGGTTACGCCAATACCCGGTAATCGTTATGAGTTTTTACAACCAATACAGATGCGTTTTAATGAGTTGATTTCAGGTGTGCGTACGGAAGTGGCCGTCAAAGTTTTTGGTGATGATTTTGACCAGCTTATCGACCTTGGTCATCAGATAGAACAAGTGATTGGTAATATACGTGGGGCTGCCGATGTGTCTGTTGAACAAACCACAGGTTTACCAGTGATGACGATTGAACCTAAACGTGAAGCCATGGCACGGTATGGCTTAAGCATCATGCAGTTACAAGATCTGCTCGCCACTGCATTGGGAGGAACGGTTGCCAATCAACTGTATGAGGGAGACCGTCGTTCCAACATTGTGGTTCGATTGCCAGAACATCTACGCACCGATATTGATGCACTATCTGACTTGCCGGTCATGCTTGCTGATGGTTTGTATGTACCCCTGAAAGAAGTGGCCGAGTTGAAATTAGTCATGGGCTATAGCCAAGTCTATCGAGAAAATGGTAAGCGACGTGTCGTGGTTGCAGCTAACGTTCGTGGCCGGGATCTAGGCTCTTTTGTTCAAGATATCCAGCAATCGGTAAAAGAAAATGTCGATGTACCTGCTGGCTATTGGGTGGAATACGGTGGCACTTATCAAAAGCTGCAATCAGCCACTCAACGTCTTGCCATTGTCGTCCCCATCACCCTGCTATTGGTGATTGGCCTGCTCATTATGGCCTTAGGTTCTATCAAAGATGCTGCCATTATTTTTTCGGGGGTGCCGTTGGCACTAACTGGTGGTATTGTTGCCTTGTTACTGCGTGATATTCCCTTTTCAATTTCAGCCGCCGTAGGCTTTATTGCCTTATCGGGGATTGCAGTGCTGAATGGTTTAGTCATGGTTTCATTTATCAAAGACCTGCGTGCTCATGGGCAAGCGCTTAACGAAGCCATCATTGAAGGTGCATTAACCCGATTGCGACCGGTGTTAATGACTGCACTAGTGGCTGCGCTGGGTTTTGTTCCCATGGCGCTGAATACCGGCATCGGTTCGGAAGTGCAACGCCCGCTCGCCACGGTGGTTATTGGTGGAATTATATCTTCTACTTTATTAACCCTAGTGGTTTTACCTGCGCTGTATCGGTTGGTGCATAGCAGGAAACGCACGAGCCTCCTTGAGCATTAAAATTAAGCAGCCTCTCCAGAGCCCCCTTAAAGGTCCAGACTAGATTATGCAAATACGTGCCTTAAAAACCATTTTACTGGGTATACCGCTATTATTGTCAGGTGGCTGCAAAGTTCAAAATTATTTCATTGATAAACTCGCATTCTTACCAGAGAAAGCCAGCGTCTATCCCACCATTCCTGTTACCGATGTCGAAGAGTTATGGCTAACCACCAGTGATGACGTGCGTATCCACAGTTTTTATCTGAACAATGCTGAGTCAGATCGTGTCATTTTATTTTTCCATGGTAATGCTGGCAATGCCTATAGCCGCTTAACACACGCAAGTCTTTTACGGGATATGGGATTTAATGTCTTGCTCCTAGATTACCGTGGCTATGGTAAAAGCGACGGCACACCGACCGAGCAAGGACTTTATCTCGATGCCAATACAGCCTATCAAGCAGTGCTTAAAGATAAAGGCTTTGCGCAGAACAAGATCTATCTTTACGGGCGCTCCATTGGCTCTACAGCCGCTGTTGAACTAAGCAGCCGCTACACGGTAGCCGCGATTGTTTTGGTTGCACCGCTTGCATCAGGGCGTGCTATGGCTAAAAAAATGGGCTTTGCCTGGTTTGCTTGGCTAACAGAGGGGGTTTTCGATAATATTAACAAAGCAAAAGATATCAACTCACCCGTGCTAATTATTCATGGTGAACAAGACCGTATTGTTCCCCTTGCCCAGGGACGTGATCTCTACAATGCTATTGGTCACCAACAAAAACAAATGGCTATTGCTAACGATGTAGGACATAACGATCTCAGCGACAGTACAGACATCGATTTTTGGCAGTTAATCGATGATTTCTATAACAGCAATTAATGACTACTCTCACTCTCATCAAGCGTCTCCTGGCCTGCCTCATCGTCGGGAAACAGCTCTTCTTCAAAGCCAAATAACTTCATATCATCAATTCGCATGGGATATAAAATACCGTCAAGGTGATCGACTTCGTGTTGTACTACACGTGCATGAAAATCACTGGCTTGACGTTCTATCTCACGTCCATATTGATCGTAACCACGATAACGAATATGCGTACAGCGCTCGACTGCACCACGCATACCCGGCACACTCAAACACCCTTCCCAGCCAAGCTCACCTTCATCGCTAAGGAATTCAATCTCCGGGTTAATTAATACCGTCGTTGGCACTTCCTCAACATCAGGGTAACGCGGATTATTCTCAACGCCAAATATCACTAAGCGCTTATTGACACCAATTTGTGGCGCAGCAAGCCCGGCACCACTGTATGAGGCCATGGTGTCAAACATATCCGCAATCAGCTGATGCAACTCATCACTATCAAACTCGGTGATAGGTGATGACTCTTCCAGTAAGCTTGCTGTGCCCATACGCAACACCTCTCGTACTGCCATGATCGATAAAACTCCTCGAAGTGAAATGTAAACTGTAATAATATGTTATTTGTTACGTTTTTGCTGTACCAAGGTCTATTAATGAAAAGCCTGTTCGCACTATTCGCATTCGCTCTACTAAGCACACCTGCTTACGCCAATGAACGTTGGTATCAGATAGAACTACTGATTTTTGCTAATAACAGCGCGCAAGGCCTGATTAGCGAACAATGGCGACGCCCTTCAACAGTCACTACAAAGGCCATGCCTCTAACGTTAGAAGAAACAATATTGGATGGTCGCTCTCTCTTTAAGTCAGTGGCTAAAGAAGACAAGCAGCTATTAGATAGCGTCGCAAAAATGCAAACACACTGGCAATATCGACCGCTACTCTACAGTGCCTGGCGCCAAGGATTTACACGTGATGCTGCAGCAATACCGGTTTATTTAAACAATGGAATTGTCGTTGAGAAAGCGAGCGTTTTAGCAAAGTCGGCAGCGCTATTCAATAAACGCTTCGGTAACGGCTTTAGCAGTAAAGAGGTTGATGTCAGTAGCAGCGAACCGACACTTGAACTCAGCGGAACAGCCGCAGTAACATTGAGACGTTACTTACACCTAGAATTAAAATTAAACTATAACCGCCTATTGAATAATCGGGATAAGGATCACGTACGCGCCATTTACCAATCACTAGAGACTGACTATCTCAGCTTTAAGATTGACGAATCACGACGTATGCGCAGCAAGCAAGCGCACTATTTTGATCACCCTACTTTCGGAATCATTGC
>CAYURS010000050.1:0-6444 GCA_964447165.1 uncultured Thiotrichales bacterium | reverse complement strand
TGACAGCAACCACTCTGGCCAATGCGATTAAACGCTATGCACCCGATAGTGCACGACTGATCTTATGTGGTGGTGGCACACACAACACAACACTAGTACGCCGACTTCAACAACACTTACCTAACCTTATCATTGAAAGCAGCGCTAAGTTTGGTGTCGATCCAGATTACGTCGAGGCCATTGCCTTTGCCTGGTTAGCCGATCGACATCTCAACAAACTGAGTGGAAATCTACCAAGCGTAACTGGCGCAAAGAAAGAAGTGGTATTAGGCAGGCTCACTCATCCGGGCAAACCAGAATAAATTATTAGCCCTAAACTGAGAAAGAGGAACCACAACCACAGGTAGTGGCTGCATTAGGATTACGGATAATGAAATGCTCACCATCAATACCGGTCTTATAATCGATTTCGGCGCCAACGAGATATTGCATGCTCATGGGGTCGATTAACAGGCTAACACCGATATTCTCGACTTCGGTATCACCCTCATTCATCGCTTCATCAAAGGTGAATCCGTACTGAAATCCCGAGCAACCACCGCCACTGATAAAAACACGCAGCTTCAAGGCATCGTTGCCTTCTTCTGCAATCAGCTGTTTGACTTTGGTCGCTGCATTGTCAGTAAAGACAAGCGGCGTTTCTTGACTGGCTTCTAAATTGGTCTCGGGGGCGTCCACAGCATAAACCTCTCTTAACTACTAACCCAAAAGTACAATACTTGACTAAATTAATCAAGTATTGTCTGTGCATAGACCTTCTGCTTGCTCAGGGGATGATGGCAATACCTTCAAGACCACAGGTCTCATCAAAATCAAACATGATATTCATATTTTGCACTGCTTGACCCGCCGCACCTTTAACTAAATTATCAATGACTGAAGTCACTACCACCACATCGCCATTCTGAGGGCGGTAAACTGATATACGACAGCAATTCGAACCGCGCACTGAGCGCGTTTCTGCACTGACACTCGGCGGCAATACATCAACAAACGGCTCATCAACATAGAACTCTTCATATAGCTCTTGCAAATCAATCTCATCAACAATCAAGTCTGCATACAAGGTGGCATGAATACCACGAATCATTGGCGTTAAATGTGGCACAAAGGTCAAGCCAACTGGATTGTCACTGACTGTACCAAGGCCTTGCGTAATTTCCGGCAGGTGGCGATGACCATCGACGTTATAGGCCTTCATGTTTTCACTGGCTTCGGTCAATAAGGTGGCAACCGCCGCCTTGCGGCCAGCACCACTGACACCTGACTTAACATCAGCAATTAAATGCTCGGCATCGACCAGGCCTTGTTCTATAAGCGGTAAAAAACCTAGCTGCACCGAGGTTGGATAACAACCTGGATTAGCGACCAGGCGCGCATCAATAATTTGCTCGCGATTCATCTCAGGCAAACCGTAGACAGCTTCGTCGAGCAAATCAGGGCAAGCGTGTTCCATCTTGTACCAATGCTGCCATTCATCGGCGTCTTGCAAACGAAAATCGGCGGCAAGGTCGATCACCTTAACGCCCGCATCTAAAAGCTCCGGTACCATTGTCATGGCAATACCATTTGGCGTAGCGAAAAATACCAGGTCACATTCAGTTAAATCGTCCAAATCTGGTGCGACAAAACGAAGATCGATATGGCCACGCAGATTAGTAAAGAGATCTGTTACAGGCCGACCAACCTCGCTTCTCGACGTAACTACCGTGATTTCAACGCCAGGGTGCGCTGACAGCAAGCGTAGTAACTCAACGCCGGTATAACCCGTTGCACCAACAACACCAACCTTGATTATTTCAGGCATGAAGGCTCACTTAAGGAACAATGGTATCAATCACCAAATGATTATCACTACTACCAACCTTAACGCCTTCAAGAGTGCCCTGCAGGTCGCCGCTAGCAGCAATGGCATCACCAGATTTCGACACGCGCGCAGTCAACACCACATCGCTCACTGTAGACAAACGCATTGCCGGTATCATGGCCATACTGTCATCCAGGGCAAACGTTAACGGCAATTCTGCTAACGTCGCACGCATAGCAGCAAGCGGCACTTCGGCTTCTTTAGCGGCACCTTCAGCCGCTACAGCAAAAATGAAGATTACGGCATCAGCAGTCAACTCTGCTTTAAGTTCATCGGCGATCGTAATAGTGCCAGTAACCCGACCCTGACCAGGTGATAAGCGTGCCTTATCAGTATTCGCCTTAACATTCGCCAACATTGCCTCAACTTGCTTGATGTTATCAAACATTGTTGTTGCCGACTCAGTGTCAGATGGCATCAAACCTAACAAACGTCGCCATGGCACCAGTGCTGCTTCAAGGTCACCCGCTTCAAAAGCCGCTGTACCAAATAACCACAAGGCCTTTTCATTATTCGGGTCTAATTCAATAGCTTTACGTAACAAGCTGACAGGTTCACCCTGCATATTGCCACCACGAGCCATGGCGGTTGCATCGCTTAAGTCAGCAAAAAACTGTGCGTCAGGCGTAGTAAATTTTTCTGCCTCTTTGAAAGCACCAACTGCTTGCGGAAATTCACCCAGCATCAGATGGGCACGCGCCAACACTGTCCAGGTTTCGCCATCATCGGGAGCATCTACAACAGCTTTTCTTAAGTCTTGAACAATCCCTTTTAATTGATCCGGAGTTTGAAATTGCAAACCGCTTGCAGAGATTTCTTCACCACTCAATGATTTCGGTGCCCCTAACTCAAAATAGAGAAAAACCGCAAACAACGGTAAGAACAAAGCAATGACAAGCGCAGTAGTCGAACTGCCTGCAACTGACTTAATCTGGTCGTCTGGTGCTGCAACATCTTGCAGTAAGCTCGATTCAATTTCCTGTTTAGCCTGCTCAAACTCTCTCTGGTTAATCAAACCATTAAAGAGGTCATTGTCTAGCTCTTGTAGTTGATCACGATAGACAGTGACATTAAGCCCCTGGCGTGAAATTTCCTCTTTGTCACGTGCTCGCAACAAAGGTGGCAATAAAACCCATAACGCCACCGCGGTGAATACCGCGGCGACGATGCCAAATACGATCATTGTTTATCCTCTCTATCATCCAATAATTCCTGAGCACGACGATGATCTTCTGCCGACACTTCAACCGCGTCAGTAACGCGGCGTTTTTTCAAAGCATTAAAAACCAATATAAAGCCCAGGAATAGTAAAATAAAAGGCCCGCCCCAAAGTAAATAATTTTGTGGTTTTAAAGGGGGGTCATACAAAATAAAATCGCCATAGCGCTGAACGAAAAAATCTTCAACTTCCTGATTACTCATACCATCTTGCATCATTTCACGAATCTGCTGACGCAAATCGACGGCAAAGGGAGCATGAGAGCCAGCAAGCGACTCATTTTGGCATTTTAAACAACGCATATCTGTCGTCAGCTCAATCATTCGCTGCTCGATAACAGGGTCTTCAGCCATAGGCTGTGCTTCCTTAGCTTGCAAACTAAACGACAAACAAAAGAACAAAAGAAATAATATAATCCAATTACGCACGAGGGTCTGTTGACGTTTCATATTCATCACTGTTGCGCCTTCAACGCCGCCAATCCAGGCGCGAGGCGTGTCGTTTGCTGGTTGCAAATAAGCAACGAGCAACGCCGAGTGGCGGCGTTGAAAGCGCAACCCGCAGGGCTGGGACGCTTTTTTTGCTCCACTGCGTTGCCAGTCGCTTATGTAGCACCACTACACTACGCTCTTTGCGCCTTGTGGGGCAAAAAAAGCGTCTCCAGCAGTGGTGAAAATGAAACATCAACAGACCCTAACCTTGAATCTCTTCAATTAACGGAGCCAAGTCCTTAACCCAAACGTCACCGGTTATCGGCCCCACATGCCGATAACGAATAATATTTTCTTGATCAATGACAAAAGTCTCAGGCGCACCATACACACCAAAGTCAGTACCAACACGGCCATTTTCGTCATAGCCACTAGCAACATAAGGGTTGCCCAGTATTGTCAAAAACCGTTTGGCATTAAAGCGTTTATCCTGACCAGCAGGGTCGCCATCTTGCGGCACATCTTTGATATTCAAACCATAAATAGGGATAACACCGCTTTTCGCTAATTCCATAAACAACGGATGCTCATCTTGACAAGCAGCACACCAGGAAGCCCACACATTTAATAAGTAAGCTTTACCCTTAAGGTCGCTGGAAGATAAGGTCTTATTCTCATCCAGCACTGTTGCCAGGCTAAACTCAGGCACAGGTTTGCCGATTAATGCAGAAGGCACAATGGTCACGTTCTTGGCATTGAACAAACCAAATATTAGTAACACCATTAAGCAGGCAAAAGCCGCTAACGGAATTAAGTTTTTCGCTTTCACGCCTTAGGATCAACCGGCGGCTCAAACGACATGGCGCCCTCAGTCGCTGTGGCAGCAGTATGCGCAGGCATTTCATCTTGCGCCGATTTATCTTTCTCGGACGTCTCTTTTTTAACGCGTATACGATAACGGCGATCGCTCACGGCAAGAAAACCACCCAAAGCCATGAGCCCTGCACCGCCCCACAGCCACACGATAAATGGCTTGTAGTAAACACGAACACTCCAGGCACCACCACTCACCGGCTCACCCAATGACACATATAAATCACGCAGTAGGTTGGTATGAATTGCCGCCTCGGTCATAGGCATGGTCTGTACTGTGTAGACGCGTTTTTCCGGATGCAATTCGCGCACAGGTTCACCCTCATCATTCAAGACCTGGATAATGCCACGCTTGGCAACATAGTTTGGCCCTTGCACATCCACCACACCATCAAAACGAAAGACATAACCGCGTGCCTCGACGGTATCACCAATATCCATGCGTACATCGCGCTCAACTTCATAGTAAGTCACCATGGTGACGCCAACTATCGAAGCAGCAAAGCCAATGTGAGCAATCTGTTGCCCCCAATAAGATCGACCCAACGCAGTAATGCGCTTAACTAAAGAGCCTTCATAAGTGCGCTTGGCCAAGCGACTCCAGATACCATAGACCGCCGTTGAGAATATCCAGAACGACAATAACAAACCAAAGCTAGCGCCTAACGAAAAGCCATCCAGTGTGAAAGGTAAAAACAATGCCACAACAAAACTCACTAACGCAGCAATTTTAACGCGCTGAGCCAGCTCTATCACTGAGTCGCTTTTCCAACGCATTAATGGCCCCAGGCCCATAACCACAACTGCCGCCGCCATCAATGGCACAAATATCGCGTTAAAAAATGGCGGTCCAACAGAGACTTTATAACCAAAGGCATCGCCAATTAACGGATACAATGTACCCAAAAGGATGGCTCCAGCCGCGACAACCATAACAATATTGTTGGCTAATAAACTGGTCTCTCGCGAGACAATATCAAATTTTCCGCCCATCCCTACTGAGCCAGCACGCCAGGCATAAAGCAACAAAGACGCGGTCATAATAACGCCAAGAAAACTGACCACGTAAATACCGCGAGTCGGGTCAACTGCAAAGGCATGCACCGACACTAGGACGCCAGAACGCACCAGGAAGGTACCTAGCAAGCTTAATGAGAAAGCAAAAATTGCCAGCAGAATCGTCCAGCTTTTGAAGCTACCACGTTTCTCGGTCACCGCAAGTGAGTGAATCAAGGCCGTGCCCACCAACCATGGCATAAAGGAGGCGTTTTCTACTGGATCCCAAAACCACCAACCACCCCAACCTAACTCGTAATAGGCCCACCAACTGCCTAAAGCAATACCAATGGTCAGGAACGCCCAGGCGATCGTTGCCCATGGCCTGGACCAACGCACCCAGGTCACATCCAAACGGCCACTAATTAGCGCCGAGATAGCAAAGGCAAACACAACAGAGAAGCCAACATAGCCCATATAGAGCATGGGCGGATGAATGATCAAACCAAAATCTTGCAATAAGGGATTGAGGTCGCGTCCTTCAAGAGCCGCCGGAAACAAACGCTCAAAGGGGTTTGAGGTAAACAAAATAAACACCAAGAAGCCAACAGAAATGATCCCTAATACAGCTAACACTTGCGCAACCGTCTCATCGGGTAATTGACGGCTCCAGATTGACACGGCCAAAGACCAGCCTGACAACATCAACATCCATAACAACAAGGAGCCTTCATGGCCACCCCACACTGCAGCAAACTTATATTCCATTGGCATTAAGGAGTTAGAATGTTCAGCGACATAGCGAATAGAAAAATCATCGCTGACAAAACCCCAGGCCAAACAAACAAAAGCGATCAAGACAAAAATAAACTGGGCCTTGGTTGCAGGCCGAGCAAACGCAATCCAGGCCAATTTCCCTTGGTGTGCGCCTACCAAAGGAATAAAACTCTGCGCTAGTGTAATAGCCAAAGCCAATATTAATGCATAGTGACCAATCTCAGGCAGCAAACTTTCTACACCCATAAGAAATTCCTTAAATTATTGTTATTTGCAAACCA
>CAYURS010000049.1:0-6491 GCA_964447165.1 uncultured Thiotrichales bacterium | reverse complement strand
TAATAACATCACCAATGGTGTAGTTGCGCACGTGGCCCATATGCAGGCGACCACTAGGATAGGGGAACATTGACAGGCAATAGAAATTATCGCCGCTGTGGTTATCGATCGCAGCAAAGCTTCTGCTTGTCTGCCAATAAGACTGTACCGCTTGCTCTATCTCAGCGGCATTGTATTCGTTACTCATTGAACCTCGTATTCCGGTAGATACCATGCTGTGGCGAACGCCATACGCATCTTAAGGGCGAATGTTAGCAGAGCAGCTCGCCAAGCCCCAGCTAATCAACTATAGATCGGCGCTTAAGTAAACCGGCTAACAGTAACAGACCTAAGGCTAACAAGACTATGGCAGAGTTTTGAAAACGCACATAAGGGGTCAGTCCTGACTGTGGCTGCACATCAGCAGTAATAACATCAACAATATTAAGCTCGCTAACAGCCAATAAATGCCCTTTATGATCCATAATCGAAGACACGCCGGTATTAGTCGCTCGCAATAAAGGACGACCCGCCTCTAGGGCGCGCATACGTGCAATCTGTTGATGTTGATAAGCCGCGCTGGAGTCACCAAACCAGCCATCATTACTGACATTAGCCAACAGGGTTGTCTTGGGCACCACACGTACCAGCTCTTCACCAAACACATCCTCAAAGCAAATAGACATGCCAATAGGGTTGCCAGCAAGCATCATCGGTGCTTGGTCAATGTCACCTGCTGAAAAATTCGACATCGGCACTTGCATAAAATCGACAATCCCGCCTAATAAAGATTTCAATGGCAGGTATTCAGTAAAAGGGACTAAATGGTGTTTGAAATATAACGACTTCTCGTCACCTAGACCAACCAATGCATTGTAGTAATCTTTACTCTCACGGTTAAAATAAAGCACACCCGTTAACAAATCCGTATCGTTTTCTTGAGCTTCCTGCCACAGCTTATCGATAAACCCTTCTGCCTCATGGAAAAATTTAGGGATCGCCGTTTCTGGCCAAATAATCAAATCGCTATCCCAATGTTCTCGGCTTAATTCTAAGTAGAGATCGAGAGTGGGTTGATAGACTTCCTTCTGCCATTTTAATTGTTGTGGAATATTACCTTGAACTAAACTTACTTTGATCGTATCACCTACGTTATCCGTCCACTGCACTGTAGAAAGCAAAGAACTAAAAAACATAACCAGTGCTATTGCAACTACATAGGTCAGCTTTACAGTCAAGCCACGCCGAAATAAAACCAACACGAGCAGAGCTGAGCATAAGGCCAGCAACCATGACACACCATATACACCCAGCACTGGCGCCACCCCAGAAAGTGAGCCATCAATTTGTGAATAACCCATGCTTAGCCAAGGCGAACCCGTGAACAACCAGCCGCGTAATAACTCGCTAAGCGTCCAGGCTGCGGGAAAGATCAACAGCAATTTCAAGTTTATGCTGGCAACACTCAAGCCGGGCGCAAAACGTGTCAGCAAATAGCCCAAGACTGCGGGGAACAAAGATAAGTAAACAACAAGCAAAGCGCTCAACAATAATGCTAAAGCGAACGGTACGTCACCGTATTCATGAATGCTGATAAACAGCCCTTGTATTCCAACAGCGAACATACCAATGCCAAATAACAAACCACGTAGAAACGCGCGCTTTGCTGTGACCGCTAGCCACAAAGAAAAAAGAACCGCCAAGCTGATAATGGCGATAGGGTGAAAACCGTAGGGTGCGAAAGCGAGCGGCGTCACACAGCCTGCCAACAAGGCAAGCAATTCTCCAGGCCAGCCCAGTCGTAATATCACGTAATCAAACTCTCGATAGTTAGATTAAGAAAGCTAGGAAGCTTCTGCACTATTGACCTTGTCAGCCAAATCCGCTGCCAACGAAACCTGTAACAAATGCAAACGACGGCTATCTGCCGCTAACACACCAAACGATATCGACCCAATAGTCAGGCTATCGCCACGCGCAGGCAGATGACCAAATGCATTAATCACTGCACCACCAATAGTATCGAATTCATCATCGTTAAAGTGACTAAAAAACTGCTCATTGAATTCATCAATAGGCGTTAATGCTTTAACAGTAAATTCTGTATCGCTGTGCTTTTTAAAATAACTGTCGTCATCAATGTCGTGCTCGTCACTGATTTCACCCACAATCTGCTCAAGCACATCTTCAATCGTAACCAGACCCGCAACACCGCCATACTCGTCAACAACAATGGCCATATGGTTGCGGCTTGCACGAAACTCTTTTAACAACACGTTCAAACGTTTACTTTCCGGCACAAATATCGCTGGCCGCAAAAGCTCACGTAAAATAAAACTATTTTTATCACTATAAAAGAATGGCAATAGGTCTTTTGCTAACAAAATACCCACCACATCATCGCGGGTTTCACCAATAACCGGAAAACGTGAATGCGCTGATCGCGTGATAATAGGCAACATCTCTTCTAATTCATGGTCGCGTTCGACCACAGTCATTTGCGCTCGCGGCACCATGATATCGCGCACTTGCATGTCAGCAACCTGCAAAACACCTTCTATCATTACCAGGGCATCTGCGCCCATAACATTACGCTGTTCTGCTTCCTGCAGTAGTTCCAACAATTGCTGTCGGTCCTTTGGCTCGCCACTTAGAGCCTGGCTCAATTTCTCTAACCAAGATCGAGAACTTGAACCATTACTAGATCCTTCCGGCATAATAACTACATTCACCTATTGCGCTAGCGTACTAGCAAAAATTTTATTCGTAAGGATTGGCAAAACCAAGCCCTTGCATAATCTCTATTTCCAGACTTTCCATTTGCTGCGCCTGCTCATCAGCTTGATGATCAAAAGCTAACAAATGCAACACGCCATGCACTACCATATGCGCCCAATGTGCATCGCGTGGCTTATCTTGTACCTGTGACTCAGCCGCAACCACTTCGGCACAAATGACCAGGTCACCCAATATACGCGGCATCACATACTCTGGCACATCGAGAGGAAATGACAATACATTGGTTGGCGTATTTTTATCACAATACTCTTTATTCAAATGCTGACTTGCAGCTTTATCAACAATGCGAATGAATAATTCAGCCTCATCAATAGCTTGCTTTTTCAAAACCGAGTTCACCCATGTAGAAAATAATGCCTCACTAGGCACATACACATTATCGGTCAAATCACTACTTGATTGTATTTCGACTGACATATTATTCGTTATCTACAGCCTCATATTTTTCTGCTTCAGTGCGGTCATACGACTCATAGGCATTAACAATACGTTGCACGAGAGGGTGGCGAACCACATCACGCGACTCAAACTGAGTAAAACTGATACCCTCGATATTACGCAAAATTTTTGCTACGTGTCGCAAACCAGAATGTTGCCCACGCGGTAAATCAACTTGGCTGACATCGCCATTAATGACGGCTTTCGAGCCAAAGCCAATGCGCGTTAGAAACATACGCATTTGCTCTCTGGTGGTATTTTGCGCTTCATCGAGAATCACAAACGCTTCGCTTAAGGTGCGGCCACGCATATAAGCCAACGGCGCCACTTCAATTACATTGCGCTCCATCAGCTTTGTTACATGCTCATTACCCAGCATTTCATACAAGGCATCATAGAGTGGCCGCAAATAAGGGTCGATTTTTTGTGCCAGATCGCCCGGCAAAAAACCGAGTCGCTCACCCGCCTCAACGGCAGGTCGCACTAATATAATACGTTGCACCTGCTGTTTATCAAGTGCATCAACTGCGCAAGCTACGGCGAGATATGTCTTACCTGTACCCGCAGGGCCAATACCAAAGTTAATATCGTGGCTAGCAATCGCATTCAGATAAGATTGTTGGTTGGCACCAATCGCTTTAATGAGGCCACTACGGGTTTTAATTGGCACAACCTTGGCTGTGGCCGCTCTCGCCTCATCACTCATCGTTACTTCAATACCTGCTTTTTGCAAAGCCAAATGGACTTCAATTGAGTTAATACCACTATTTTTTGTATCTTCATATAAATCACTAAGCACAACACGCGCTAGCTGGGTCGATTGTTCATCACCATGCAACCAAAAACGATTGCCGCGATTTTTAATTTCAATACTCAGCGATTGTTCGATCTGGCGCAAATGCTCGTCAAACTGACCACAAAGCTTAGCAAGACGCTCATTATTTTGGGGTTCTAAAACAAGTTCGGATGGTTTTATAGCGGTGCTCACTCAATTCGACTTAGGCGCAATATGCTACAGAAACCTTATCATCATTTAACACCAAGCGACCACGCAATGAGTTAGGTAATGCCTCGGTAATATCCACTTGAGCAAAATGACCAATCAAACTGGCTGGGCCAGCAAAATTAACCACACGATTATTTTCAGTACGGCCAGCCAAAATATTGGCGTCTCGCTTGGAGGGGCGATCGACCAGCACGCGTTGGCGTGTACCAACCATAGACTGGCTAATGGCTTCGGCCATTTCGCGTATGCGCTGCTGCAAACGTGATAAGCGTTGCTGTTTCACTTCCATGCTGACATCATCAGGGAAATTTGCTGCCGGTGTGCCAGGCCTGGCACTATAGATAAAGCTAAACGAGTGATCAAAACCAATATCTTCGATTAATTTCATCGTTTGTTCAAAATCGTCATCGGTCTCACCAGGGAAACCAATAATAAAGTCTGACGACAGGCTAAGGTCTGGCCTTGCTTGACGTATACGGCGAATTTTTGATTTGTACTCCAACGCCGTATGCCCACGTTTCATCAGCGCCAAAATTCTATCTGCGCCACTTTGCACAGGTAGGTGCAAATGACTCACCAGTTTTGGCACATCAGCAAAGGCTTGGATTAGGCTATCAGAGAACTCAACAGGGTGCGACGTGGTAAAGCGAATACGCTCTATACTTTCAAGCTCGGCAATATAGGTAATAAGTAGCGCTAAATCAGCTTCATCACCATCGGCCATTGGGCCACGATAGGCATTGACATTTTGACCTAGCAGGTTGATCTCACGTACTCCCTGCTCAGCCAGCAAACTGACCTCAGCTAACACCTCTTCAAAGGGGCGGCTGACTTCTTCACCACGAGTATAGGGCACGACACAAAATGTGCAGTATTTACTGCAACCTTCCATAATAGAAACAAAGGCACTTGGCCCATCTGCTCTCGGTGCAGGCAGATGGTCAAATTTCTCAATTTCGGGAAAACTGATGTCGACAACCGGCTTGCCTGTCTTACGTACCGCGTCAATCATCGCCGGTAAACGGTGCAAGGTCTGCGGTCCAAACACCATGTCAACATAGGGCGCTCGCTCGCGTATCCCTTCACCCTCCTGGCTGGCGACACAACCACCCACGCCAATGATGAGGTCTGGCCGCTTCAGCTTTAGCTTACGCCAACGCCCTAGTGCAGAAAATACTTTTTCCTGAGCCTTTTCACGAATAGAACAGGTATTGAGTAGCAGCACATCGGCTTCATCAGGCACAGTGGTAAGTTCTAGCCCATGCGATTCATTCAACAACTCCACCATCCGCGAGGAGTCGTATTCGTTCATTTGGCAACCGTGTGTTTGAATAAATAGCTTAGGATTCATGAAAGTCAGGTGGGAGGAAAAGTATTAAGCTACACGTTTTGGCATGAGATTTCCAGTATCTAAGAAACCTAAGATATAGAAATAAGAGAGCTGGCGACTCAATGCATCGAGTCGCCAGCCACAACACGTGGATCAATCGTAGAGGCTAATCGTAGTCTGAAGTAGATCTGATTTTATGAATACTCAGGTCAGCACCCTGAATTTCATCAGACTCAGACAGGCGAATACCGATGATCATTTTGATAATGCCGTAAATGATAAAGCCACCAACAAAGGCAATCACCACACCCAGTACAGAACCTGCTATCTGCGCGCCCAATGTCACACCACCGAGGCCACCCAGTGCTTCCGCACCGAAAATGCCACAGGCGATCCCGCCCCAGACACCACATAAACCATGTAACGGCCAAACACCGAGCACATCGTCAATTTTCCACTTGTTTTGTGCCAGCGTAAACGTCCACACAAACAGCCCGCCGGCGATCAAGCCAATGACCAGGCCACCAATAGGATGAACAATATCCGATCCTGCACAGATCGCCACCAAACCCGCCAACGGGCCATTGTGGACAAAACCTGGGTCATTCTTACCGACAAATAAAGCACCCAGCACACCACCGACCATGGCCATTAACGAGTTAATCGCCACCAAGCCACTCACACCTTCAACACTTTGTGCAGACATCACATTAAAACCAAACCAACCTATGGTCAGCACCCAAGCCCCTAGCGCAAGAAACGGGATACTTGAGGGTGGATGTGCAGTGATACCACCGTCGGCACGATAACGACCATGGCGCGCGCCCAGCAACAATACTGCTGCCAAGGCGATCCAGCCACCGACAGCATGAACAACTATCGAACCAGCAAAATCATGAAAAGGCGCGCCAAACGTGCTCTCGATCATGTCCTGAATGC
>CAYURS010000048.1:0-6594 GCA_964447165.1 uncultured Thiotrichales bacterium | reverse complement strand
TAGCTGATGCGATCAGCGCGGTTGCCATTCCGTTTATCGAAATTCACTTATCCAATATTTTTGCTCGCGAGTCGTTTCGTCAGCATTCTTATTTTTCGGCCAAGGCGTTGGGCACGATTAGTGGCCTTGGTGCGCACGGTTACCAACTTGCCCTGAACGCCGCTGACAACTATCTAAAAACAATGTCAGCAACGCCAACCACCAGACAGGCCTAACCCCCTATGGATATTAGAAAAGTTAAAAAACTCATCGAGTTACTGGAAGAATCAAGCGTCAACGAAATTGAGATTCACGAAGGTGAAGAATCGGTTCGCATAAGCCGAGGCAGTAGCGCCACCACGGTTATCACCACGCCCGGTATGCCTATCCCCATTGCCGCAGCTCCAGCACCTGCTCCCACCGCCGCAGAAAGCGCCGCTGAAACCGTTACCAGTGGGCACATTATGCGTGCGCCAATGGTAGGCACTTTTTATCGTTCACCCGCCCCCAGCGCCAAACCTTTTGTCGAACTTGGCGCTCAAGTCAAAACTGGCGACACGCTATGCATCATTGAAGCGATGAAAATGCTTAATCAAATTGAGGCTGACGCCAGCGGCACCATTAAAGAAATTCTCGGCGAAAACGGCCAGCCCGTGGAATTTGATCAACCTCTTTTCATTATCGAATAAGCGACTGCCACAATGTTTGATAAAGTTCTAATCGCCAACCGAGGTGAAATTGCCCTGCGCATATTACGTGGCTGTCGTGAGCTTGGTATTCGTACTGTCGCTGTTCACTCAACCGCTGACCGTGATCTTAAACATGTGCGCCTGGCCGATGAATCGGTCTGTATCGGTGGCCCTAATTCTGTCGATAGTTACCTTAATGTACCAGCGCTAATCAGCGCTGCTGAAGTAACTGATGCGATTGCGATCCACCCTGGCTACGGTTTTCTCTCTGAGAACGCTGATTTTGCTGAGCGCGTTGAGCAAAGTGGCTTTACTTTCATTGGCCCCAGGCCCGACACCATTCGCGCTATGGGTGACAAAGTATCTGCTATTGCAACAATGAAAAAAGCAGGCATTCCTTGTGTCCCTGGCTCAGATGGCCCGCTGGGTAGCAGCAACGAAACTAATTTACGTATCGCTCGTAAGATTGGCTATCCCGTTATTATTAAAGCGGCTGGCGGCGGTGGTGGTCGCGGCATGCGCGCCGTGCATACCGAGGCAAGCCTGCTTACTGCTATCTCGCTGACACGTACCGAGGCGGCTAATGCCTTTGCTAATGACATGCTGTACATGGAAAAATACCTAGAGAATCCGCGCCATATTGAGGTTCAAGTATTGGCCGATGAACACGGTCATGCCATACATCTTGGCGAGCGTGACTGCTCGATGCAACGTCGCCATCAAAAAGTGATCGAAGAAGCGCCAGCACCTGGCATTGATGCCAAAACCCGCAAAAAAATTGGTGCACTCTGCGCTAAAGCTTGCCGCGACATTAACTATCGCGGTGTCGGTACCTTTGAGTTTCTTTACGAGAACGGTGAATTTTATTTCATCGAAATGAATACGCGACTACAGGTCGAACACACCGTCACCGAAATGGTTACTGGTATTGACCTAGTCAAACAGCAGTTGCTCGTCGCCGCAGGCGAAAAACTATCCCTGCGACAAGACGACGTTGTGCTCAGTGGCCACGCTATAGAATGCCGTATTAACGCTGAAGACCCTGAAAACTTTATGCCGTCACCTGGCACTATAAAACAGTTTCATGTTCCTGGCGGTCCGGGTATTCGCATCGACTCCCATCTCTACAGTGGCTATACCGTCCCGCCCTATTATGATTCGATGATCGCCAAATTAATTGCCCATGGTGAAGATCGAAAATCGGCTTTAGCGCGCATGCGTAATGCCTTAAATGAAATTGTCATTGACGGTATTAAAACCAATATACCGCTACACCAAAGCCTAATTGATGACAGCAAATTTGCTATCGGCGGCACCAGCATTCATTACCTCGAACGTAAACTCGGTATTAACTAATTTGATACCAAGCCCCAGTGAGCTGGTTTAGATGGTCTGACTTATGAGCGCTTCTGCTAGTCCACAGTTCGTAGAAAAACGAGGTGATAACAGTAAAATGGTGGCGAAAAATGCAGGCTAGGTGGCTGCAAATTATTGTTAATGGCGATACCAACAATAGCAACGTTATTACTGAACACCTGGAGGCCATCGGCGCGCTTGCTGTGACATTACAAGATGGTGCCGAAGAAGCGCTGTACGAAACCGTGCCACACAGTGAAAGCCAGTGGCAAAACACCAAGGTCGTTGGCTTGTTTGCAGGCGACCAAGATCCAGGCGCGCTAGCAAAACAATTTAGCCAACAATGCCTTGAGCCGACACCCGTTTTTACAATCGAATACTTGCAAGATGAAGCTTGGCAACGGCGCTGTCTCGAACACGTTAAGCCCATGCGTTTTGGCAAGCGGCTGTGGGTTATCCCCAGTTGGGGTGAACACACTGCGCCGCAGAATGCGCGCATCGTCAGCCTCGACCCCGGCCTGGCCTTTGGTACCGGCACACATGCCACCACCTCGCTCTGCCTGGAATGGATCGATAGTTGCGATTTTGTCAACAAAACAGTCATCGACTACGGTTGTGGCTCAGGCATTTTAGCCGTTGCTGCAATCAAATGTGGTGCTAGTCACGTCCATGCCATCGATCACGATGACCAAGCCATCACTGCCACTGCCGCCAACGCAGAAAAAAACCAATGTCGGCCTCAGGTCAGCACATATCTGCCAGACCAATTTAATAGCCAGACCAATAGCGCGCCTGTGGATATTGTTTTTGCCAATATTCTTGCGCAGCCTTTAATTAATCTTGCCAAAACCTTGGCCGATCTGTGTAAACAAGATGCAAAACTGATACTGTCAGGGCTATTATTAGAACATCACGATAGTATCCGCAGTGCCTATTCACCGTGGTTTCAACTTGCACCACCGCGCGAAAAAGAGGGCTGGCTGTTAATAGAATGTACGAAATACTAGGGAGCCTCTTGATTAATTCTGGGGCAACGAGATTGTATCTGAAATCTTTCAGATCGAGGCGCGAATCGCAGTCAATAGTGGGGCTATTGGCAAAATTAGTAACGAAGAGCTGAAATATTTTAGGTGCAAGATCGTGTCCCATGAATTAATCAAGAGGCTCCTGGTATGACCAAACCTGTAGAACCCAAACACGACATTAAAGAAGCGCTGCGCAGGCAAACATTGCACCATCATAGCCAGCTTCATCTACCGCGTCGCTCGTACTGGGGGATAGCACTTGTTTTAATATTAATCGCCTTACTCGCCATACAGCTCAGCTTTAGCTTTCAGCAACAATTACGCGCCTATCCAGCAACACAAGCCTGGCTATCGCTGCTTTGCCAATGGCTGCCATGTGACCATGGCGCCAACGACCCGTACCAGACGCTACGCATCGTCAGCCGCGAGGTGATTGCACACCCCGCCGCCACTAAAGCGGTGCAAGTCAATGTCACCATCATCCACCAAGGCACTCAGGCCATCGATTTTCCGATACTTGGGCTAAGTTTTAAAAATATTGATGGGCAGGTGGTCGCACAGCGGCAATTCAGCCCACACGAGTATTTAGTAGACAATCTTGACCTCAACGCCGGTATACCGCCACAACAGTTGATACGCGCCTCACTTAACCTGGTTGACCCTGGCAGTGGTGCCGTTGCCTTTGAATTTCAATTTAGCGCTCCGCCAAGCAAATAGGCAAATAAACAAAGCTTCCATCGGCTAAGTAAAGTTTAGTATCATGTTTTCCCTTTTTTCCATTACTGATGCTGCGCACTCACGCCCTTACTAAGTGACCTCTAATCTATTCATAAACTCGTCTCTTGTATCTACAGTATCCAGCCAGGCACCCGCGGAGTACTACGTACTCTTTGGACTCTTCGTCCAAAATAAATCAGAGGCTCCTTAAAAATCTCATGTTTAAAATTGGCCCTTACACTCTGCGCAACAATGTCGTACTGGCTCCCATGGCTGGCGTAACTGACCGGCCGTTTCGCCAGCTGTGTAAAAAGCTCGGCGCTGGCATGGCAGTATCAGAGATGGTGTCTTCAAATTCACTGCTATGGGGCAGTGAAAAAACCAAGCGTCGTGCCAACCATGACGGCGAAGTCGAACCGTGCTCAGTGCAAATCGCTGGCACTGATCCGAAGTTAATGGCCGAAGCCGCCAAACATAATATCGATAATGGCGCGCAAATCATCGACATTAATATGGGCTGTCCGGCAAAAAAAGTCTGTAATGTCATGGCCGGTTCAGCGCTGCTGCAACATGAAGATAAAGTCGCAGCAATTTTAAAAGCCGTTGTGCGTGCTGTCGATGTGCCAGTCACCTTAAAGATTCGCACCGGTTGGGACACCGATCATCGGAATGGTGTCAGCATTGCCCGTATTGCCGAAGACTGTGGTGTGCAAGCGCTCGCTGTTCATGGCCGTACACGTGCTTGCGCGTATAAGGGCCATGCGGAATATGACACCATCGCGGCAATCAAAAGTGAAATAAGTATTCCCGTTATTGCTAACGGTGACATCACCACACCGCAGCAAGCACGCGAGGTGCTTGACTACACTAAAGCCGATGCGGTGATGATAGGTCGTGCAGCACAAGGGCGTCCCTGGCTGTTAGGAATTATTGATCACTATTTGCAACACAATGAATTATTAGATGATCCGCCTATACATGAAATCCGTGATATTATGCTCGGCCATCTCGAAAATCTTTATGCCTTTTATGGTGAGTACAGCGGGGTGCGTATCGCGCGCAAACATATCTCTTGGTACAGTAAGGGGCAACGCAATGGTGCTGCTTTTCGGCATGCAATGAACCGTGTCGAAAGTAGCAACGCACAGCTTACTATGGCGCGGTCGTTCTTTGATCAACTAGAAAATAAAATAGGTCAAGCTGCGTGAGTGCATTATCTGAAAACGTCATAAAAATAAACAAATTTAGCCATAAAAAAACACCGGTACCTTTAAATGGCCACGTCAGGACTGCTGTAGAGCATTATTTCAACGATCTCGACGGTCATATGCCTGAAGACCTTTACCGTATTGTACTGAACGAAGTAGAGCGCCCGTTATTTGAAATTGTATTACAACAGTGTGGTGGCAATCTTAGCCAGGCCTCGCGCCTGCTAGGCATTAATCGCGCTACCTTACGCAAAAAACTATGCCACTACGGTATTTCACACTAAGCAATATTTTACCCTTCTTGGGTTAAACCCTTAATCACTATGAATATTCGTCGTGCTTTAATCAGTGTTTCTGACAAACGTGGCATCATTGAGTTTGCTCGTGAGTTAAGCCAACTGGGTGTCAGCTTGCTATCCACTGGCGGCACTGCCAAGTTGCTTGAAAAGAATGGCATCGATGTTACGCAGGTGTCGCAACATACTGGCTTTCCAGAAATCATGGGTGGCCGCGTCAAGACGCTACACCCTAAAATCCATGGTGGCATTCTTGCTCGTCGTAGCATCGATGATACAGTCGCAAAAGAACAAGGCATCGATTACATCGATCTGGTTTGCGTCAACCTCTATCCATTTTCTACAACCATTGCCAAAGAAGGTTGCTCGTTTGACGATGCCATTGAAAATATCGACATCGGTGGCCCAGCCATGGTACGCGCAGCAGCAAAAAATCACGCAGCAGTGACCATCGTCACCGACCCCGACGATTACGACGCACTGATCGATCAATTAAAAAACAATGGTGGCAGCGTTAACGATGCTAAACGTTTGCAGTTAGCGCAAAAAGCCTTTGCCCATACCGCCAACTATGATGGCGCCGTATCAAACTATTTGGGCAGCCTCAATCACCAACCAGCAGACCCTTTCCCAACTAGCTACAGCGTACAATTTAAAAAAGCGCAATCACTGCGTTATGGCGAGAACCCACATCAACGCGCCGCGTTTTATCAAGACCTTGACACCACAGCTGGCAATATTGCCAATGCCACGCAAATACAAGGCAAAGCCTTATCATTCAATAATATCGCCGATGCTGACGCTGCACTGGAATGTGTTAAAGCCATGAACAACTCGCCCGCATGTGTCATCGTTAAGCATGCTAACCCTTGCGGTGTTGCTCATGGTGAAGACTTGCTAAGCGCCTATCAGCGTGCCTTTAGTTGTGATCCCACTTCTGCCTTTGGCGGCATCATTGCCTTTAACCAAACACTTAATGAACAGACTGCGCGTGCCATTATTGAACGTCAGTTTGTTGAAGTAATCATCGTGCCAAGCATCAGTGATGACGCCCGCATTGCACTCGCCAAAAAGTCTAATGTCAGGGTCTTGGTTTGTGGTGCATCGCTAGCACCGACAACCCAACAATATGACTACAAGCGTATTAACGGCGGTCTGTTGATACAAGACCGTGATTGCGGCCAACTTAGCGATGACATGATTAAAGTCGTGACTAAACGCACGCCTAGCGATGATGAAATGCGCGACCTGCGCTTTGCCTGGTCAGTAGCCAAATATGTTAAGTCCAACGCCATCGTCTATGCCCGTGAGCAATTTACTGTTG
>CAYURS010000047.1:0-6935 GCA_964447165.1 uncultured Thiotrichales bacterium | reverse complement strand
TCTATATACTGTTGTGGGATATTGTATTCGACCACTTCAGGCTGAAGACTATGAAAAATATGTGCGCGACCAATCACCAACCCACGCGTTACACCAATTCCTGTTAGGGCGGTTGTCACAACAGTATTGTGCGGCCAATAAGGCTAGCGTAGCACCTCATCACTCAATATCTTCCTCAAAGCCCGAATGGAATAAGCCAGCTAAACTGTCAAGCGCCTGATCCTCATCTTCACCATCAGCGACCAGCTCAAGCGTCGTGCCTTTACTCGCAGCCAGCATCATTACACCCATAATACTTTTACCATTGACACAATGTGAATCACGCACAAGCTTGATCGAACTCTGAAATCTCGATGCCAATTTAACCAGCTTAACTGCGGCACGCGCATGCAAACCTAATTTATTGACCACCAATACTTGCCTATTCTGCATGGCCATCCCTTTTGATCGTAGGTGGGTAAACAAACACGCCCTCTCTACCACCAGCTATTGCCTTGGCTGTCATTTTTTCAAGATCGTCTTTAGAGTAATTAAAAACACGGATCAACATCGGCAAGTTAAGGCCCAATACAATAGCGACTTTGCCTGGCTGATGAAGTTGTGTTGCAATATTACTGGGGGTGCTGCCATATAAATCACTAAGCACTAACACACCAGCGCCATGATCAAGCTCAGTAATTTTTCGTTGTATTTCTTGAAAAACAACTGCTGGTTTAGCGTTATGACTGATTGACACCTCTTCAATGCTACCGTCATAGTCGCCACAAATAGACCGAGCTGCTGCTAACAAGCCACTGCCAACATACTCATGATTGATTAACAATACACCAACACTCATATCAGCTCTCTATGCCTGATTAATAACGAGGGATACTCATCACGTAGGCTTTGCGCAATCTGCTCAGCCAAAAACACTGATCGATGCTGGCCGCCGGTACAACCTATTGCTACTGTCAGATAACTTCGATTTTCACTAGCATAACGCGGCAACCAAGTCTGCAAATAGTGTTTAATATCTGCCAACATAGCGACAACTTCTTCTTGCCTCGAAAGAAACAGTTGAACCTCATCATCTAACCCTGTTTGGTTACGTAATTGCGGATCCCAATGTGGATTAGGCAAGCAACGCACATCAAAAACAAAATTTGCATCAACTGGGACACCATTTTTAAATCCAAACGAGGTCAGCAATATAGAAAGGCTTTCACTCTCTTGATTGCCGACGCGTTGCGTTAGCATATCGCGCAACTGGTGCACGTTCGAATGGGTCGTATCAATACGTAAATCAGCAAACTCTGATATTACTGAAAGCAATGACGCCTCTTCATCAATCGCTTCAGCCAGAGAGATTGCATCATTCGTTAACGGGTGTCTGCGCCGTGTTTCACTAAAGCGACGAATTAGTGTTGCTTTTTCAGCATCCAAAAATAATATTTCCACCGGCACTTTAAGCTGGCGAATTTTTGCTAACACATTAGAAAAATCGCGAATATCCTGCACCATATTTCGCGCATCAATAGCTACCGCACTAAGCCGATTAGTTGAACTTTGGCCTGAACGTAACATCTGTTTAGCAAAATCAGGCAATAAGCCAGCAGGTAAATTATCAATACAGTAATAACCCAAATCTTCCAATGTACTTAATGCGACACTCTTACCCGAGCCTGATAAGCCACTAACTATAATGAGTTTCATTCTAGGGAGCGTTAAACGTGGCATCATGCTTACCAAGAAAATCATCTGCGGCGTTGTAGCCACGGCGAACTAAAACATGGTTTCTCACTGCAGTCTCTACCAACACGGCAAGGTTTCGACCAGCAGCAACCGGCAAAATAATCTGATCAATTTCAATGCCAAGAATATCAACACTTTGATGACTGCCACGCAAACGATCAACGTTTGCTAATTGTTTCTCATCAAAATACTTAATATAAATAACCAAACGTAATTGCTTAGTTTCTTTTACCGCACTGTCACCAAACATAGCTCTAATATTAAGAACGCCGAGCCCGCGTACTTCAATAAAATCACGCAACGGTGGCGGACAGCTGCCCTGAACAACGCCTGGCCCCGACTGTATAAACAGGGGTGCGTCATCAGCCACAAGTCGGTGCCCTCGGCTCACTAACTCCAGTGCCAATTCACTTTTACCAATACCGCTAGGGCCAGCCAATAAAACGCCGACACCTAAAACTTCCATAAAAACACCATGCATTACCACATGTTCAGCAACAAGTTGGGTCAGATAATAGCGTAGATGATTGACTATCTTATGACTGCCAGCATTGGACTTTAGTAATGGGGTCTGGGTATTACGTGCCATAACCTTGAACACATCAGGGGCATCGATACCCTCAGCCAAAATAATGGCCGCTGGCTTGGTTGAAAATAAGCACGCGATCGTATCAGTGTAGGAATTTTTTCCTAGGCTCTCAAGAAACTCAAATTCACTGGCACCAATCACTTGCAGGCGATTAGGTTTGATGACATTGAGAAAACCAACTAATGGCAGCGGATCATCATCGCTACTGGTCACGCCGCGCTCTCGGGGTATAACGACTGTTGTGGCAATAGCTCGGTCAGACCCTTCCTCGCCAGCCACCCATGACAGCATTAATGTTTTTTTATGCTGCTTAAAAAGTGTACCGACTGTGATCGGGCTAATCATGCCTATTCTAGTGTGGTGTAACGAATAACATGCACATATCAGAGGCTCACAAATGACTCAAGACAAGGCGCAGCCTGCAGTTAATGGTTGCTCCCTTAATAAAGGCTGCAACGCGGTATTGGGTCATTTGTGAGCCTCCCTTCGGGCGTATCGAGAAGCCGTCATCTGCTGCGTTGCGCCTCTTGTAAAGAGCGCACCATTCCCTGCGAGACGCGTCTTGCAGCTAACGGCTTCTCGATACGCTGATAGGTGCATGTTATTCGTTACACCGCACTGGAGAATCAGAATCGTTTTTAGATGACTTCGATAGCAACTCGTAAAGCTCTTCGCTATTGGCTGCCAATTTTAGTTTTTCACGCATCACAGGATTACTAAACAACTTTGCTAGCTGCGCCAAAAGATGGAGATGCTCGTCATTAGAGTCTTTGGGTACGAGCAAGGCAAACATATAGGCAACTGGCTCGTTATCAATCGCATCAAAATCAACGCCCTCTTCAAAACGCATGAAGGCAGACACGGCATGATCGAGCCCGCCTAAACGGCCATGGGGTATTGCTACACCATGACCTATACCTGTACTACCAAGTCGCTCGCGTGCAATAAGGCTATCGAACACCTCTGTCGCAAGCAGTGCTGATTCGTCATTAGCAACAAGGCTACTGAGACGCTCAAGTGCGCACTTTTTACTTGTCGCGCGCGCATTCGACACAATGCGTTGCGGTGAAAGGGTATCAGCAATATGAATCACTGTTTGAGCTCCAAACTAAGGCCTGTTAACACTATATCTAATGTGGGTGATGATTAGACTGCTTTTCTTTGAATTTTATCACCTGACGATCCAGCTTATCGATCAAACCATCAATTGCAGCATACATATCATCCTCAACGGAATCAGCGTGCAAATTACCACCGCTAACATGCACTGTCGCCTCTGCCTTTTGCCCCGGCTTCTCAACCGTCAGGGTGACATGAACATTGACCACTTGGTCAAAGTGTCGCTCAAGACGTTCAAATTTGGTATCAACGTAATCTTTCAATGCCTGTGTAATATCGACATGATGGCCGCTTAGGGTAAGTTGCATAAGATCTCCTTCACTGACAGTTAGGGAGTCTCTATTGAGGCTCCCTAGGTTTTATACCCACCCTAGGCCAAGCGCTTACGCTCGTTCGAGGGTGGAATCATCATTGCCTCACGGTACTTGGCAATTGTTCGACGTGCCACGTTAATACCTTGATCTTTCAATAAGTTGGCAATCTTGCTATCGCTCAACGGTTTGGTTACGTTTTCAGCTGCAACAAATTTTTTGATCAAGGCGCGTATCGCCGTGGCAGAACATTCACCACCGCTAGCGGTACTAACATGACTAGAAAAGAAATATTTTAGCTCAAACACACCACGCGGCGTACGCATGTATTTTCGTGTTGTAACGCGAGAAATCGTCGATTCATGCATCTCTACTACTTCGGCAATATCATGCAGCACCAACGGCTTCATGGCCTCTTCACCGTATTCAAGAAAACCACGCTGATGCTCAACAATACAACTAGCAACTTTTAGCAATGTTTCGTGGCGGCTTTGCAGGCTTTTAATAAACCAGCGCGCTTCTTTCATCTGGTTTTTAAGGTAAGTTGTATCATCATTACGGCCACCATTTTTCGCCATGCGCGCATAATGCTGATTAATAGAAACCTTAGGCAAAGAATCGGCATTTAACTCAACCTTCCATTTGCCTTTATCTTTTTTGACCATAACATCAGGCACAATATATTCGGGTTGAATATTACTAATCGTCGCACCAGGGCGTGGGTTTAATTGCTGAATAAAGACGACCACATTTTGCAGTTCTTCACGCGATAATTTCATGCGTCGCGTCAGCTGTGAAAAATCACGACTGCCAAGCAATTGGATATGCTCTGTTAATAACAACTTGGCTTCAGCGTACCACTCAATGGTCTTGTCGTATTGATTCAGCTGTACTAATAATGTCTCACGCAAGTCACGGCCCGCCACCCCTAATGGGTCAAAATGCTGCACGCGATGTAACACGGCCTCGATCTCATCAAGTTCAATTTCTTCAAACTCATCAATGACACTTTGTTGCAGGTCTTCTAAGGAGGTCTGTAAATAACCATCCTCACCCAAACTGTCAATAATCGCCTCAGCAATGGCTGCATCCGCAGCACTGAACGGCGTTAACATCATCTGCCATTTGAGATGTTCTTGTAAGGATGGCGACACACTATCAGGCTGTTCAAATTCGCGTTCGGGTGCAGCCGGGGTTGCCATAGCCGTAGGCGTGTAGTCATAAACATCATCCCAAGCGCTATCGACTGGCAGATCTTCGGGGATAGTTTGACTATCCTGTAAATTGATAGCGCTATCGGGCGAGTCTTTAACTGCGCTATCGCCAGCCCTATCCTCAGCGCCCTCAACACTACTATCACTATCGGCTTGCTCATTTTGAGCAGCCTCTTCAGCCATTTCTAGCAAGGGATTCGTTTCAAGTGCTTCTTGAACTTCTGCCTGTAATTCAAGTGCTGAGAGTTGCAGCAAGCGTATCGCCTGTTGCAACTGCGGCGTCATCGTAAGATGCTGCCCTAGGCGGAGTTGAAGGCTCTGTTTCATGGACGAATACTACGCATTTGGCTCACTGCTTGCTGCTCATTTCGATTCCATTTTAGCGCAAATTCTGCGGAGCCGTTAACAATCATTTTAACAGTCCTGCCGACGCTTGTTTTTCATAATTTAAATTCTTCCCCTAAATAAACCTTTCTAACTTGCTCATTAGCCAGCACGTACTCTGGCTCTCCTTCAGCAATGACTGAGCCATTATTAACAATGTAGGCACGCTGGCAAATCGACAAGGTCTCCCTGACATTATGATCGGTAATCAATATGCCAATATTGCGCTCACTTAACTGCTTAATGATTCTTTGTATATCGACCACAGAAATTGGATCAACACCCGCAAACGGCTCATCAAGCAAAATAAAACTGGGATCGCTGGCCAAGGCTCGCGCTATTTCCAAACGGCGACGCTCACCACCAGAAAGCGACATACCCATTGATTGCGCTAAATGCGCGAGACTGAACTCGTCCAATAATTGCTGCAAACGCAGTTCGCGCTCTTGGCGAGAAAGTTGATCTTGCGTCTCAAGTACCGCCTTAATATTGTCGGCAACACTGAGCTTGCGAAACACCGAGGCTTCTTGCGCCAAATAACCCAAACCAAGTCGTGCGCGTGCATGCATGGGTAGGCGGGTGAGATCGGTATCATCGATGAGAATCCTGCCTGCATCAGCAGCAATAAGGCCAACAATCATATAAAAGCAAGTAGTCTTGCCCGCACCATTAGGGCCAAGCAGACCCACCACCTCGCCACGACTGAGCTCAAGCGAAACATCGTTAACCACCTTACGCGAACGATAACGCTTGGCAAGGCCAAGGACGCGTAGCCTACTCATAACAATGGCCGCTGATTTTCCCATTTGTCATCATAGGGGGTTACTGAGCCTCGTTATCATTCAGTGTCTCAGGCTGGATAATAATTTTAATGCGCTCACTACCATCTTCTGCGCGCTTGGCTTTGACCGTCTCATTAATGGTGTCGTAACGTAGATAGTTACCGCTAAACACATCGCCATCACGCGTTAGTTTTGCCTTTTTACGCATGGTTAATATGCCATCGACAATACTGTAATGAATAGTTTTGGCCTCACCAAACACTGGACTCTGGTTTAACTCAAGCTGCTGCTGAAACTTAGCAGGTTTACCCACCGAAGTGAGTGAATTAAATTTGCGATTCTTGGTCTCAATGGTGACTTTATCACCACGAATTTCCATCGTGCCCTGCTTAATTAACACATCACCACGATAGACACCGATTCCTTTAGCCTCATCAAGGTCTGCCGTATCTGCTTCGACATACACCTCTTGCTCACTATCACTCTGCAATGCATAAACCGGCACAACCAATACCAACACTACCAACAAAACAACAATACTATGAATCAGGTACCGCATAGCGTCCTCTCACACGATCTTTCAAAAAGAAACGGTTTTCAGCAAAATGAGCACGCATACCAACGGACTCTGTTACACCACTGTCAGCAACAATGAGTACCTCGGCATCTGTCACCGCAACATCATTAAGCAAATCAACATCGACATCACGGGTATCAATTTTAATGCCTTCATTCACAGCATCACGCTCACGCAATGCAACCACTTCACCTGTTAAACGCAGAGTATTGCCATCGGCCGATA
>CAYURS010000046.1:3804-6948 GCA_964447165.1 uncultured Thiotrichales bacterium | reverse complement strand
CAACAATTAAAGACTAGCGTGCGCCTTAAGCAGCGCATCGAGTTCTGGAATACACGAACCACAATTCGTGCCTGCTTTGAGTTTTTCGCCCAAACCTTTAATCGTGTCAACATTACCCTTGGTGATAGCTTCAATAATCGTTTTTTCACCGACATCAAGACAGGCGCAAATGATACGCCCAGCGCCTTTACGTGGCGCACCAGGTTTACCCGCAAGCAGTGACATGCGTTCAATATCGCTGAGCTGATCCTTTGCAAATAGCTCTATTAACCAGTCGCGCTCGGGCAGCGGTTTCCCCCGTGTAATATTGGGGGCAATGTAAAGGCAATATTGCAGACGCCCTTCTTTTAGGCACGCGCTGCGATACCAACCATGGGCTTTATCAGAATAATCGAGCCAGTCTCCTTCATCGTTAGCATGCAGCATGGCGCGCGAATAGGCATGCCAATCAGCAATGATGTCGTTACCGCATAACTCGTAACGGTAGCCGATTTTTTCTGGTATGCGCACCAGATAATCTAACTTATCCTGCTGCGTAATTTCGTCTCTGCTTAATATAAACCCATGCCAAAGCGAGGTGTAAGGCGATACGCTAACCGGCGTATGTTTAAGCTCAGGTTGACCCGATATCGGATCAACAACCGGGTTAACCAAAGCATCGACACGCGCATTTCTAGCGAATTGATTATTCCAGTGAATCGGCACAAAGACTGAGCCACGCGGCTGATCTTCTGTGATGACAACACGCGCCAGCATGTCACCCCACTGGCTTTGTAGCTTGGCAATACTCTCGTCGATAACACGATATTTTTTGGCATCATCGGGGTTGATTTCACAAAATGGTTCTGACTGATGACGAAACAAACGTGCTGATTTTCCTGTACGGGTCATGGTATGCCATTGATCACGCAAGCGGCCTGTATTAAGAATCAACGGGTACGCTGTACTGGCTAAATTGGCTGGCGCGACGGGGCTAACGGCGACGAAACACGCACGACGACTCGGTGTATAAAAATCGCCATTTTCAAACATGCGTGCCTGACCAATTTTTGCATTCTCTCTAACTGGCCATTGAATAGGCAGCATTTCATCATAATGAGTATTAGTAATGTCTGACATCGCACCAATATCAAAGTCACGATTATTATTATTTTCAAAACCCGACAAGGCAGCATGTTCGCGAAAGATATCAGCAACACTATTGTAATCAAAGTGCTTTGCATAGCCCATGCGCTTGGCGACTTCGGCAATCATCCACCAATCGTGTTTGGCCTCACCGGCAGCGGGCAGACATTTTCTCTGGCGAGAAATACAGCGCTCTGAATTAGTCACTGTGCCGTCTTTTTCAGCCCAAGCGGTAGCCGGAAACAATACATCGGCACAGGCAGTGGTATCGGTTTTCTCAATACAATCTGACACAACCACTAACTCGCATTTATCGAGCGCGCGTTTTACTCGGTTGGCATCTGGCATACTGACAACGGGGTTGGTCGCCATAATCCACACGGCTTTGACCTTGCCATCGTCGATAGCATTAAACAGATCAACGGCTTTCAGACCTGGCTTATCAGGTACTGAATCAACCTGCCAAAATCGCGCGACGGTATCGCGATGTGCCTCGTCTTCTAAATTCATATGGGCTGCCAGTTGATTGGCCAAACCACCTACTTCGCGGCCACCCATAGCATTAGGCTGGCCGGTAATTGAAAATGGCCCCATGCCTGGGCGGCCAATACGGCCTGTTGCTAAATGACAATTGATAATGCTGTTGACCTTATCTGTACCGCTGGATGATTGATTAACCCCTTGCGAATAAAGACTGACTACTTTTTTAGTGGTAGCAAACATTTGATAAAAACGGGCAACATCGGCCGCATCAAGATCGCAAGCCTGGGCAACTGCTGTAATTGAAGGAGCAGATTCACGCGCCGCATGCACCGCTGAGCTAAATCCTTCGGTGTGATTTTCAAGATAGTCAAAGTCAAGATGGTCTTCACGACGAAGGAAATTCAATAGTCCGTTGAATAACGTTACATCGCTACCAATGCGCAGCGGTAAATGTAAATCGGCAATGGCACAGGTTGCCGTCTTACGTGGATCAAGCACAATAACTTTTAATTCAGGCCGATCCTCGATAGCTTTAACAATACGTTGGTAGACAATGGGATGACACCAGGCAGTGTTAGATCCGACCAATACAATCAAATCTGCCAATTCCAAATCTTCATAACACCCCGGCACGGTGTCGGAACCGAAAGCACGGCGGTGCCCTGCCACGGATGAGGCCATACACAAACGAGAATTAGTGTCGATGTTGGCGCTACCAATGAAGCCTTTCATCAGCTTATTGGCAACGTAATAATCTTCGGTTAATAGCTGCCCTGAAACATAAAAGGCTACGGCGTCTGGTCCGTGTTGTTCTATGATGGATTTGAACTTGTTGGCAACAGTATCCAGCGCCAGATTCCAACTAACTTGTTCGCCAGCAATTTTAGGTACCAACAAACGGCCATCGAGATCAACGGTATCGGCCAGTGCGGAACCCTTGGAGCAAAGCCGACCGTAGTTGGCGGGGTGTGCTGTATCACCTTTGACGCTGATAACGCCATCTGTGGTTTGTGAAACGATAACACCACAACCAACACCGCAATAGGGGCAGGTAGTACGAACTTCTTGCTCGACGTTTTGTGCCTGCGTCATGTGTGTGTTAGCTTGCTGCGGCTTGAACTGGTTTACCTGTGTTCTCTGTATCGCCAGGCAACGTCAAAAACAACACACCTGCTTTTACAATTACGTTAAAGGCTTTCGTTCTACCTTCATCTGGCGCGCATGCTTCGCCATTGCGCATATCAATCTTCCAATTGTGCAAAGGGCACGTCACTGTATGCTCGCAAACAATACCTTGCGACAATGGGCCAGCTTTATGTGGACAGATATCCAGCAGCGCAAACACCTCATCATCAGCATTACGAAACACAGCAATGTCACCCTGTGCAGTACGCACCACACGTGAACCTAACTGCGGTATATCTTCTAATTTTCCAATTTCTAATAAGGGCATCTTTTTAACCTATTAACCTATGCTATCGTAGCAAGCGGCTCAAATTCATTTTTGTGTGCGCCTTCAGCACGCTGTTTCCATGG
>CAYURS010000046.1:0-3704 GCA_964447165.1 uncultured Thiotrichales bacterium | reverse complement strand
AGCAAATCAATACGTTGACCGCCAGTAATTTTCATCGTCGGAATTTGGTATTTATCAGCGACGTCTGCAATAGCCCGCAGCTCAGCTGCGTTTGTCACTCCGCCCCATATGCGCGGTATAACAGAATAAGTGCCATCTTTTTGGATATTGGCGTGTGCACGTTCATTAATAAAACGTGATTGGTAGTCATCCCACTCACCCGGCCACGCGCAAACCAAATAGTAATTCAACGCCGGCCGACATGAGGCACAACCATTGGCCGTCTGCCATTCCATGCTTTGCATAATGTCAGGAATGGTTTTTAATTGGTTGGCAATAATCGCTTTGCGCACTTCATCATGAGTGAATTCTGTACATTTGCACAACGCCTTTTTCTTTGGCGTTTCAGAGTAATCACCTACCACCGACGCGAGTATTTGCTCAACGAGACCAGTACATGAGCCGCAGGAGCTGGATGCCTTGGTATGCACGCGCACGTCATCCAGTGTAAACAAGCCTTTTTCACGAATGGCATTAACAATGTCGCCTTTTGCTATACCATTACAACCACAAATCTCAGCACTATCAGGCAAAGCAACAGCGGCATTAGTTGCACCATGCCCAGCATCGCCAATATGGGCCTGGCCAAATAGCAAGCTTTCACGAAAGTCACTGATATCGGTGCCGTTACGCATCAGGTCGAAGTACCAGGCGCCATCAACGGTATCGCCATAAAGCACTGCGCCGAGCACTTTATTGTTTTTGACAACGACTTTTTTATAAACACCTGCGGTCGGGTCTTGAAAAACGATATCCTCAGTGCTTTCATCACCGCTAAAATCGCCAGCGGAAAAGAGATCGATGCCGGTGACCTTGAGCTTGGTAGAGGTTGTCGAACCTTCGTAACGCGCATGACCGAGATGCGCCAGGTGATTAGCACAGACTTTAGCCTGCTCAAATAATGGCGCAACTAAACCATAGGTTTCACCACGATGTTGCAAGCATTCACCGACGGCATAAATACGCGGATCATAAGTCTGCATAGTGTCGTTAACTACAACACCGCGTTCGCAGTGTATGCCAGATTTTTTAGCCAGCGCAATATTCGGTCGAATACCCACAGCCATGATGACGATATCCGCTGCTATTTCGCTGCCATCGGTAAAACGTACACCTTCAACTCGCTCATCACCAATAATTGCTTCGGTTTGCGCGTTCATTAAAAAATTCAAACCACGATCTTGCAATGAACCTTGTAATAAGGCGGCTGAAGACTTGTCAAGCTGACGCTCCATAAGCGTATCAAGCAAATGTACAACCGTGACCTGCATGCCGCGTTCTTTTAGACCATTAGCAGCTTCAAGACCTAATAAACCGCCACCGATAACAACGGCATTTTTATATTTTTTAGCGCTATCGAGCATGTAATTGACATCGGCGATATCACGATAGGCAATCACGCCTTCAAGTTCATGGCCAGGTACAGGAATAATAAATGGATTAGAACCGGTAGCAAGAAGCAATCGGTCATAGGGTGTACGCTTACCCTCTTCGTCAATCACTTCACGGCTACGACGATCAATATCGACGATTTTTTTATTAAGACGTAGGTCTATAGCGTTGTCTTTATACCAGTCGACATCGTTGAGCATAATGTCTTGCAATGCCATTTCGCCGGTTAATACGGGTGACAGCAAAATACGGTTATAGTTGGCATAAGGCTCGCTGCCGAACACGGTGATGTCATATTTGTCTGGTGCGATCTTTAGCAGCTCTTCAATGGCGCGCACACCTGCCATGCCGTTGCCGACCATGACCAATCTTTCTTTCATGCAAACTCTCCGTTTAGTAGTGACACACACCGTCACATGCATCCCTCACATGCTTTTAGCAAAAATTGTTCCAGGGGAGAACAAACGCAATAAATCATTGTTATTTATAATAATAATTTGAAAAATCAGTTTATCTCTAGCACGACAGAATAGCCTTTCGCACCGATTTAGTGCGTATCCTGTTGGCCTCGCTTTGCTATGAGGCAAAGAGAAAACACGTCTGTGAGTTGCTCACCAAGCACAGGCAAAACCTGGCTTCCTGCACATTGACACGCACTACTGATGCATCAAATCAGCATAATGAAGCGCCTCATTATTGTCCCGTCCTCGCTACAAGGCGCACCGTATTTGGTCAAATATTATCAAACATGAAAACAGATAATAATAATTATCTTTTATTATCAACAGCATAGCGTTATGGCTCGATAATTGCCCTATAAGGCGATATCTTTACCATGAAGAAAAGGACGCGCCAATGTTGAGCAACAGACTCAATATCTTTGATCTCTCTAAACCGAATATCAGAATTTTGCACCATACCTGGTTTGCGTTCTTCATGACCTTTGTTGTCTGGCTAGGTTTGGGGCCGATGATGCCCTTTATCAAGGAAGCGCTCTCTCTCACAGACCAGCAGGCAAAAGTGCTGCTCATTCTTAACGTCGCCATGACCATTCCCGCGCGCATTGTCGTCGGCATGTTGGTCGACAAACTCGGCCCGCGTATTATGTATACCAGCATTTTAGTGCTCGGCGGTGCCGTCAGCATCGGTTTCGCCTGGGTCGATAGCTATGAAAAGCTCGCGCTCATGCGCTTTCTTTCTGGCTTCATCGGTGCCGGTTTCGTTGTCGGCATCCGCATGATCGGTGAGTGGTTTCCAGCCAAGCAAACCGGCCTGGCCCAAGGTATCTATGGTGGTTGGGGTAATTTCGGTTCCGCTGGTGCAGCACTGACACTACCCTTCATCGCTGCCAATTTTGGTGGTGACGACGGCTGGCGTATTGCGCTAACCGCCACCAGTATTATTGCCATCCTGTACGGTGTTATTTACTACTTCGTGGTCAGCGACACACCAAAAGGCTCAACCTACTTCAAATCAAAAAAAATAGGCGCAATGGAAGTTAGTAGTCGAGCCGATTTAATACTTTATATGCTAATGAATATTCCTTTGTTTCTGGCACTGGCACTACTGACCTGGAAACTATCACCTGCACAACTCGGGCTAATTACTGTTAGCAGCAGTTATCTAGTTTATGCTGCATTGGCTGCTATCTATCTCGCTCAGTTAGCAAAAATATGGCATGTTAACGCGCACATACTTAAAACACCTGTAGCGCAATTACATCGTTACAAATTCAAACAAGTGGCTATCCTCGATTGGGCCTATTTCGTCACCTTTGGCACAGAGCTGGCCATAGTCTCTATATTGGCCTTGTTCTATGTCTCCTGGTTTGACGTTCCTAAAGTCACTGCCGCGCTATTGGCTGGTATTTACCCTTTTGTTAATCTTGTGACGCGACCCGGTGGCGGCTGGCTAAGCGATACCATTGGCCGCCGCCGCACGCTCATTATTGTCTTTGCCGGTATTACTACCAGTTTTCTCATTCTAAGCTTTATCGATAAAACCTGGCCAGTATGGGTGGTGGTAGCTATTACTATTGTTAGTGGCATTTTCTCGCAAGCAGGCTCCGGCGCCGTCTATGCCATGGTGCCATTAGTGCAACGCCGCATGACAGGGCAAATCGCAGGCATGGCTGGCGCCTTTGGTAATGTCGGTGCCGTCACCTTTTTAACCGTCAACTCTCTTGTTTCTTACGACCTATTCTTTCTTTTTATCAGCACTATCGCAGCGATTGTATTCGCTCTGATCTTATTTTTTCTGGAAGAACCCAAAGG
>CAYURS010000045.1:0-7046 GCA_964447165.1 uncultured Thiotrichales bacterium | reverse complement strand
AGATTTGATTTTACAGTGGATTTTCTGAGGCAGTGGAATACGGGCTGTATTTCCGGCCGAAGAAAATCCACTGTAAAATCAAACATCAAGCGAGGACTCGTCATCCTGGTGAGAAATGCGAGCCAGCCTGTTAACACTCATTGCATCGCTACCAAAGACAGCGCCTAGCTGGCCGCTATAATCAGACAACTGCCAACATAAACCAGCACTATGCCATCCCATACTAATTCAAGCTCCAAGTTAAGCGTTGGGCCAAATACCGGGCCAGCAACTGAGCCAAATATGGCAGCTGCCTTTCTACCTGACTTTTGTCAGATGCGAGCCTTACTGTTGGTGGTGATTATCGCCGAGTTATTAGCCTTCGTACTGACCCTAGCACCGATGACAAGCACGCAACAGCGCTGGGGCGATCTCGGTCTCATTTCCTTATTTGTGCAATGGATCGCGCTCACCAGCACCGCAATACTCTGCCTTAGCAAGCGCTGGTTTAAGCACCTAAGCGTGACAGCAACGACGCTTTATAGCCTGTTTGTTGTCACTAGCATCACCGCCCTAGTGTCAGCAATGGCCTATCACTTGATCCTGAGCAATTCACTGAGCACCCTGGCTGGCTTTGAAGGGCTGACACAAAGCAGCCACCACGCCGGCTTCATCTTGCGCAATGTCGCCATCAGTCTCATCATCTGCGCTGTCGCCTTGCGTTATTTTTATATTCAGCATCAATCGCGACTATCGATTCGAGCTGAAGCGCGCTCACGGCTACATGCCTTGCAAGCACGCATTCGGCCACATTTTTTGTTTAATAGCATGAACACCATCGCCAGCCTAACGCGTAGCCAGCCACAATTAGCCGAAACCGTAATCGAAGACCTAGCAGATTTATTTCGTAATAACCTCAATACCAGCAATAACGCCACTCGCCTGGCCGATGAAATTGACCTGACGCGGCGCTATCTTAATATCGAACAACTGCGCCTTGGCGAGCGACTGCAAATCGAATGGCGTGTCGACATGCTGCCCGGCAACGCTGCCGTACCGCCCCTGTTGCTGCAACCCCTAGTCGAAAATGCGGTTTACCACGGTATTGAACCCTCAATAAATGGCGGTTGCATTCGCATCCATGGCCGCTTTGAGGCTGACATGATTCACCTGATCATCAGTAATCCGCTGGCAACCACAACAACACCTCAAGCAAACAGCAAAGGCTTAGGTATGGCACTGGAAAACACCCGTCAGCGTCTTGCTGGTTGGTATGAAGGCGAGGGTCAATTAACAACCGAAAATAACGATGGCCAGTTTATCGTTACCCTGACGCTACCCTATCAGCAAATCGGTGACACATGAAAATCCTCATTGTTGATGACGAGCCACTGGCGTGCGAACGTCTGGCGCGCATGCTCGCCGAGCTTAACGACTATGAGTTGCTCGATGTCGCCGTAAACGGCAAACAAGCCATTGAAAAAGTCGCGCAACATGAGCCTGATATCCTACTACTCGACATTCGTATGCCAGGCATGGATGGGCTTGAAGTCGCCGAGCACTTAAGTGGTCTCGATAAACCGCCCGCCATCATCTTTACCACTGCCTACGATGAACACGCCTTAGCCGCATTTGCAACACAAGCCACAGCTTATTTACTTAAACCAATCAAGCAAGTGCAACTAGAGCAGGCCTTAGGGCGTGCCCACAGCCTCAATAAAGCACAACTAGAAAACCTTAACAACACTGGGAAACCACGCCGACGCAGCCATATCAGCGCCACTAGTGCAGGCCATATCAATCTAGTCGCCATCGACGACATTATTTACTTCCAGGCCGACCAAAAATACATCACCGTCTGCCATCTTGACGGCAGCGTACTTATCGAGGCTTCGCTACGTAAGCTAGAAGAAGAATTTGGTGACAGCTTGCTACGTATTCACCGCAATGCCCTAGTCAGCGTTCAACACATCACGGGATTACAGCATGGCAGTGACGGCCGTCACTATCTCAGCCTCAAACACTGCGACGAATTGCTGCTTATCAGTCGTCGCCATCTCGCCAGTGTGCGCAAAATGCTAAAATCACACATTGCCTGAAAAAAGGCACCGTTTTTAGCATATGTTTGGGTGTGTTAATCATCTCTGGTAGTGACTCAATGAACAAAATAATCAAAATCGCCACGCGTAAAAGCCCGCTTGCCCTGTGGCAAGCTGAACATGTCTCTGCTCGCTTACGCGAGGCGCATGTTGGGCTGAAAGTCGAGCTAGTAAAAATGCTCACCCAAGGTGACAAAATTCTCGACACGCCCTTGGCTAAGGTCGGCGGCAAAGGGCTGTTTGTTAAAGAGCTTGAAGTAGGCCTGCTAAAGGGTGATGCCGATATCGCTGTTCACTCAATTAAAGATGTCCCAGTCGAGCTGCCAGATGGCCTGTGTATGCCCGTTATTCTTGATCGTGAAGACCCGCGCGATGCCTTTGTCTCGAACACTTACAAATGCTTCGCCGAGCTACCGCAAGGTGCCTGTGTTGGCACATCAAGCCTGCGTCGCCAAACCCAACTATTAGCCAAGCGGCCTGATCTCATCATTAAAGACCTGCGTGGTAACGTCGGCACCCGTTTGCAAAAACTCGATGATGGCCACTACGATGCCATCATCCTTGCCAGCGCTGGCTTAACCCGGCTTGGTTTAAATCAACGCATTGCTGAATATATGGCCACTGATCTCAGCTTACCTGCCATTGGCCAAGGCGCCATTGGTATTGAATGTCGCAACAACGACACCGAGATCGAAAAGCTGATTGCTGTGCTTAATCACGCTGATAGCGCCGTACGCATACGTGCCGAGCGCGCTATGAATCACCGTCTTGAAGGTGGCTGCCAAGTGCCTATTGGTGGCCATGCCACCCTTGCTGGCGACACCCTCACCTTGCGCGGCCTCGTCGCTCGCAGTGACGGCTCTGAAATTATCAGCGGCAGCGTCAGTGGACATCGTGATGACGCTGAAAAACTCGGCATTGAATTAGCCAACGACCTCCTTAGCCGTGGCGCGAGAGAAATACTCGCTGAACTGCATAGCAACCATTGATAGCAAGCAATACTCTGAACAAGCTTTCAGTGTTGGTGACACGCCCAGCGCACCAGGCCGAAGGTTTTTGCCATTTAATTGAAGACGCCAGTGGTACAGCCATACGTTTTCCCGTCATTGCCATTGAAGCAATCGAAAATAGTCCCACACAAGATCAACAGCTAGCAACAATCGATCAGTACGATATCGTCATTTTTGTCAGCACCAATGCAGTGCAATACGCCTTACAGCATTGGCCAAATGGTTTGCCAGCCAGCCTTATGGTCGCCGCAGTCGGCAATAAAACAGCGGCCAGTCTGCGCGCTCATAACATAGCCGTTGACGTACTGCCCAAACAGGGCTTCAATACCGAGTCCTTGCTCGCAGCGCCGTTATTGCATAGCATTGAGAGTAAACAAATCGCCATTATCCGCGGTATCGGCGGACGTACGTTGCTTGCCGATACACTGCGTCAACGTGGCGCTAAAGTCACGTATATTGAAGTCTATCAGCGTGTGTTGCCCAAACAACACTTATGCTCGGTTAATATTCATTTAAACTGCGATATTATTACGGTAACAAGCCAACAGGGTCTGCGTAATTTGATTACACTGTGTGACAATAAAGACTGGTTATTTAACATGGCCTTGGCAAGCAATAGTCAGCGCACGGCCACGCTCGCTCGTGAGCTGGGTTTTACTGACGACATCATCGTTAGCCCAGAACCTAGCGACGATGCAATGGTTGCCACCATCGCCAGCTGGTGGCAAAACAAAGCGAGGCCACAAGCGTGAGCAGAAAAAAACAAACTACTGCATCAGCAACAAGCATCGACATTAACAATGATATGACGGCAGATAACACTGCTGATCAAGACCAATCCGCCGTAATGGAAACAACAACAAAAGCTGTCGTGTCTAATAAAAAATCAAGCGAAAAATCATCGCAAGGCAACTCACTTGCTATCCTCATCGCCCTGTTCGCCTTACTCATTGCACTCGCCGCAGCAGGTGGAGCAGTATGGTTATGGCAACAACTACAACAAAGCAAACAAACTCTCGCACAAACCATAAGCACACAAAATCAATCCAGCCAAACACAACTGGATAATCGCATCAGCGCAATCAACGCGGAGTTTACTGCCAAACTCAGCGAGAAAAACCAACAACTCAACACATTAGAAACAGCTGTGGGTACGGCAACATCCAGCACCGAACACCTTGCTGAAACTCTTACTACATTGCACAGCAAATTGAATATCAACCCGAAAACAGGTTGGCTGATTGCCGAAGCAGAATATTTATTATCGATTGCTAATCAACAATTACAACTGGTCGGCAATGTTAGCGGCAGTATTGTCGCCTTACGCGGCGCCGATCAGCGTCTGCGTGAAAGTGGTGATCCCACCCTGCTCAATGTGCGTTCAATCATTGCCGATGAAATCACACAGCTACAATCGGTGCAGCTTATTGATGTGGCTGGTGCCGCCTTAACACTTGCCAGTATGCAATCACGCATTGACGAACTTTCGCTAGCTGGCCAAGCTGAAAGTATCACCGAAATCGCCACTACAGAAACCGTCGCGCCGTTGGGGCAAGAAGCAGAAGAAAGCACAACAGGTTGGCGCAACGGCTTAAACACAGCATGGCAAGCAATTAAAGAATTAGTCGTCATTCGTGAGCGTGGCAATGATGCTAGCAACCCGCTACTCACACCAGACCAACGTGCGTTAATCTACCAAAATCTGCGCCTTAAACTAGAAAGCGCACGACTGTCATTGGTACAAAGCGATGAAGCCACCTACAAACAAAGTCTTGAAATTGCCCATGACTGGCTGCTTGAATACTTTGATAATAACGCCCAGCGCAATGCCGTCAGAGATACGCTCAACGCATTAGGCCAAATCGAATTGGCAGCGACAATACCCGATATTTCCGCCTCGCTTGACGCCTTGCGTACCTGGCAACAACAGCAAAATAACAGCGCGGAATAATGGGCAGCCTATTATGAAGCTACTGATTTATGCCCTAATTGCCCTTGCTGTCGGTGTCGCTATCGCACTATTGACCAAAGATGACCCTGGTCATGTCGTGCTGAGCATTCAAAACTACACCCTCGAAACCAGCGTTGCCGTACTCCTTGTCGTTGCAGTCATTGTCTTTGTCATACTTTATGCCTTGTTCCGTATTTTAGGTGTCATACGTAAAGCACCGAAAAAAATATCGCGTTGGTCGCATAATCGAAAACACGACAAAGCTAATCAATGCATGGTACGTGGCCTGATCGCACTGAATTCTGGCCAATGGCAGAAGGCCGAACAGTTATTGCTAAACCGTGTTAGCGATTGCGACAAACCCGCACTAAATTATATTTCCGCTGCCCGCGCTGCCCAACAGCAAGGCGCCCACGAACGTCGTGATCGTTACCTTAAAATTGCCCATCAACTCGACCCTGCTGTGGATATGACTATTGGTATTACTCAAGCCGAGTTACAACTCAATCAAGGTCAGTATGAACAAGCACTGGCAACCTTAAAACGACTGCACGCCGAGTCACCCAAAAATACCTTAATCATTAAATTATTGGCACGTCTTTATAGCGAACTAAAAGACTGGGAACGACTTATCGAGCTGTTACCGCTGGTGAGAAAATATCGCGTCATGCCCAGCAAAAAATGCGATCAATGGCAAAAGCAAGCGCATCAACAATTATTAATCAGCGCTGGCGCTACAAATGATATCGGCCATCTCAACAACGCATGGCAACGCATACCAAAAGGCCTCAAACAAGACAGTGATATCGCCGCAAGCTATGTCCAACACCTGGCAAGCTGTGGCGACATTGATAAGGCCGTACAATTAATAGACCGGCAAATAAATCATCACGGCAGTAATAACCAACTGATAGATCTTTACGGCCAACTGCACGGATCCGAAGTTCTGACGCAAATGGCGCATGCCGAAAAATGGCTGGGTGACGAACACGAAACACCGACACTGTTTATTACCCTCGGCCGCCTCGCTATCGCTAATCAGATGTGGGCCAAAGCAAGAGATTATCTGCAACGCGGCATTAACCAGGGTGCCGGGCCACAAGCCTACCAACTCATTGCCAAAGTCTATGATGAATTAGGTGAAGCAGAACAGGCTAATGCCTCATATAAGCTTGGGCTGGAACGGGCGACCAACACCTCATTGCCTAGTTTGCGCTAGGGATAGCCAGCCAGCCTATTATGCTTACTCGCTACCACGCAGAAACATGGTAACCAAAAAAAACATCTGACCTCTTTATCTATCACCTTTATCTATCTCTGCCTGAGTATCGAGCGCCCATTCAAAGGCGTCATGAAAGAGCTGGTTTTCTGGCAAGCCTGACGCTAAAAAACTGCTACGTACAGCACTAACCATAATAGGCGGCCCTGCTGCATACACATCGTGTTGGGCTAAATCAGTGATGTCATCTAATACTGCTTGATGGACATAGCCATTGCGACCTTGCCAATCGTCGCCTGGCTCTGATAGCACAGGGATATAGGTAAAGTGCTGTTGCTCAGCCCATTGTTTGATAGTTTCATGAAAATAGAGATCACGTTTAGCGCGTACACCCCAATACAAAACAATTTTTCGTTTGTTACCTGCCTGCTGAGCCGATTCAATAATGGCTTTAATAGGTGCCAAGCCCGTCCCCCCTGCAACCAGCAACATTGGCCGCAGTGAATCTTGACGTAAATAAAAGGCGCCTATAGGCCCCTCTATTCGAAGTATAGTTTTCTGTTCCAGGTGATGAAAAACAAAATCAGAGAAACGACCACCTTCGACATTACGAATGTGCAATTCAATCATGCCGTCATCACGCGGAGCACCAGCAATCGAATAGGTACGATGCCGGCCATCACTCATGATAATATCGATATATTGGCCAGCGATATAATTGAGTTTTTTACCGGTCGGTAATTTAAGAAATAAGCGCATGACATCATGTGCAAGGTGATCTATCTGAT
>CAYURS010000044.1:0-7100 GCA_964447165.1 uncultured Thiotrichales bacterium | reverse complement strand
TGGGCTCTAACGATCTTTCTGTTAAAGAGCGTTGGCACGTGGTGAACTATCTTCGCAATCAATTGGTTGCTGATGCAAATAGTGGTCCAGCAATCACAGAAACTGCAGCCGTCACAGAAACTGAAACTGCACAGGCATCGACAGCTGCTGTTGCAGCAGTCAACTAATTAGGGGCAAGTGATTCGATGGAACTCGCATTTGGTAATTGGTCGATTTTAACGACAAATTTTTTAGCTGTTTTGTATCTCTCGCTAGGCGGGGTAATGCTGTCTTCGATATTGCATTTATGTAATGGTCAATGGCGTTTTGAAGTGCGTGATATCGCCTGTTCAATGGCCGTATTGTTTCCACTCGCCTTTATCTTGATGCTTATTTTACTGTTTAATGGTGAAAATACGTTCCAGTGGTTGGCGGGTGCGCATGATGGTGATAGTCACCTGCCAGCGTGGCACAATTACAGTTTCTTGGTTGCGCGCCAGATCATTGGTTTCATTATTGTTTTTGCGCTGTACCGTACATTTATTCGTTACCAGAAACTGAGCGAAATTGATAAGTCTTATAAAGTGCAGCGTCGTTTTCGTAATATTGCTTTGCTGATCCCATTTGTTTATGTCATTTACGGTTCCATGATCGCCTGGGATTATGAAATGACCATGTGGCCTAACTGGCATAGTGCAAGTTACGCGTTTTATCATTTCCAGAGTAATTTCCATTTTTACCTGGCCGCATTGACCATCGTGCTCTATTTGTTGGCGCGCAGCGGACGTTTGAGTACGCCACTTGATGAGCCCAAGATCCTTAATTTCATGGCTCAGTTTATGTTAGGTATGACCATTCTTTATACCTATCTCTACTTCACCCAATATTTGATTTTGTGGTATGGCCGCATTCCAGAAGAAATGGCGCGCTTCAACAATATGATGTTGTACGATTATGCAAAAATCTGGTGGGCATTTCTAGTGTTGAAATTCGTCATCCCATTCTGCACATTAGCGATAACACCCAACCGTCATAACCCCCACGTTATTGTGTTGGTTGCCTGTTCAATTGTTGTCGGTACCTGGCTTGAGCGTTACATCTGGATTTCAGGTTCACTGCAAGGCGAATACCATATTCCGATGACGCATTGGTTCGACATCGTCGTGACTGTGGTGATAGTAGTGATATCTTTCTTGGCGATACGATGGTCATTAAGGCGCGATGGGTTGCTTAAAGTGTCCTGATCTTAAGCTTAGGCAGATGTAAGGCAATAGAGCGCCCCTTAGCAGTGAGGGGCGCTCTATTTGTTTCTGGGTCTGTATAGATAGCCTTTGATATGTCAGGAACACGATTTTTTGTCTAAAATATTCCAGCGCTTAGTTACTTAACGTGCCAACTATTGCCATCAATCTTGCTAATAGCTCCCGCTATTGGCAAGATTGATGGCTTGGCTCGAAACGGCGGTTGACAATCTCGTTGCCCCCAGACACATCAGAGTTTGTCTGGATGTTTTTTATTAGCTAGTGACATAAAACAGGTAAGCTGTAGCGATACCTATTTAACTATTTTTGAACTTAACGATGGTGAATACTATGCAAGACGCAAAAATTGCCCCTTCAATTCTTTCAGCTGATTTCGCCCGGCTCGGCGAAGAAGTCGATAATGTACTTAAAGCTGGCGCTGATATTGTTCACTTTGACGTGATGGATAATCACTATGTGCCAAATCTGACCATTGGTCCTTTGGTGTGTGATGCGCTACGTAAGCACGGCGTGACAGCTGAAATTGATGTCCATCTTATGGTCAAACCGGTGGATCGTATTATTGGTGACTTTGCTGATGTTGGTGCCAGCTATATTACTTTCCATCCAGAAGCTAGTGAACATATTGATCGTTCATTGCAGTTGGTTCGTGAACGCGGATGCAGGTCTGGTCTTGTGTTTAACCCAGCAACACCATTGCATTACTTGCAGCATGTCATGGATAAAGTCGACATGATTTTGTTGATGTCGGTTAATCCGGGTTTTGGCGGCCAATCATTTATTCCGTCGACCTTAGACAAGTTGCGTGAGGCACGACAATTGATTGATGACAGTGGCTATGATATTCGCCTGGAAGTTGATGGTGGTGTTAAAGCGGACAATATTTATGATATTGCCGCCGCAGGTGCTGACACCTTTGTCGCGGGCTCGGCTATTTTTGGTGCAGATGATTACAAAACAGTTATCGATAAAATGCGTGCGGAAATTGCACGTGCGCGTAGTTAATCTTACCAGTCATGATTGAAAGCTTGCCCAAGGCAATATTGATCGACGTAGATGGCACTATGGTCGATAGCGTACCAGACCTTGCTTATTGCATTGATGAAATGATGAAAGCCTTGGTTATGCCCGAGCATGGCGCAGACAAGGTGCGCAACTGGGTGGGTAATGGTGTTGAGCGTCTTGTCCGTCGCGCATTAACCGGTCAGTTGCATGGCGAACCGGGTGATGCGCTCTTTGCTAAAGCTTATCCGATGTTTCTTGAGCTCTACGCAGCCAACACCTGTGAGCGTAGCAGCTTGTATCCAGGTGTGCGAGAAGGTATCGATTATCTCAAGAGCGCTAATATTCAGCTTGGCTGTGTGACCAACAAAGCAGCACAGTTTACGCTGCCTTTACTCAAGGCTTTGGGTATTTATGATGATTTTGAAATCGTCATCAGCGGCGACAGTTTGCCAAGGAAAAAACCTGACCCCATGCCATTGTTGCATGGTGCAGCCCATTTTTCAGTGCCTGCTAATGAGGCAATGATGATTGGTGATTCTATTAGCGATGTTAAAGCAGCACGTGCTGCGGGTTTTAAGATTATCTGTATGACCTACGGCTACAACCATGGCATTGATATTAGAGACTCCAGCCCAGATGCTGTGATAGACAGCATGACGGAATTAACCGGGCTGTTTACCAAAGCGGCTTGATTGGTTGGCGATGCAACACGAACAATTCAAGCATCTGGCGAGTCAAGGTTATAACCGCATTCCGCTTATGCGCGAGGTTAATGCAGACCTTGATACGCCATTAAGTGTTTATTTTAAGTTGGCCAACGCCCCGTTTTCCTATTTGTTTGAATCCATGCAAGGTGGCGAAAAATGGGGTCGTTATTCTATTATTGGCTTGCCTTGCCGCAGTTATGTTCGTGTCGATGGGCATGATATTGAATATATTGAAGAAGGGCATGTCATAGAGCGTACAACTGTTGTTGATCCATTAGCTTGGTTGCAATCATTTCAATCCCGATTTCGGGTACCTGATTTACCTGATTTACCTCGGTTCAATGGTGGTTTAGTTGGCTACTTTGGTTATGACACCGTTCGCTATATCGAGCCCAAGGTTGAGTCTGGGCTGGCTCACAAAGAGCATAATGACCTGCTAGCTAACCCCGATATTTTACTTATGGTGTCCGATGAAGTGGTTGTTTTTGACAACCTTGCTGGCAAGGCTTATATGGTGGTTTATGCAGACCTTGACCGTGATAATGCCTGGAGTTGCGCGCAACAGCGTTTAGATGATTTGTGTCAGCGTTTAAGGCAACCATTGGCTGATATACCATTACAATCCGGCGGTAAAAAAGTACGTGAAGATGATTTTGTCTCAGGTTTTAATCAGCAAGACTTTGAGTTGGCAGTTGACAAAGCCAAGCAATACATAGTTGATGGCGACATTATGCAAGTAGTGTTATCACAACGACTATCGATTGAGTTCGATGTTGAGCCTATTCAGTTGTATCGCGCCTTGCGCAGCCTCAACCCATCACCTTATATGTATTACCTTGATATGGGTGAATTCCATATCGTTGGTTCCTCGCCCGAGATTTTGACACGCTATGAGGATGGTGATGTCACTGTACGACCTATTGCTGGCACGCGGCGTCGCGGAAAAACTGATTTAGAAGATCAACAGCTTGAACAGGAGTTATTGGCTGATCCAAAAGAACGCGCAGAGCATTTGATGTTAATAGACCTTGGCCGTAACGATGTTGGCCGTGTTGCCACCACCGGGTCAGTTAGGCTGACTGAGAATATGTTAATTGAGCGTTATTCACATGTCATGCATATTGTCTCTAACGTGATGGGTGAGTTAAAGCCTGGGCTTAATGCTTATGATGTGCTGCGCGCCACGTTTCCTGCCGGCACTGTTAGCGGTGCACCGAAAGTGCGGGCAATGGAAATTATTGCTGAGCTAGAACCTGTTAAGCGTGGTATTTATGCAGGGGCTGTGGGTTATATTGGCTGGAACGGCAATATGGATACCGCCATTGCTATTCGCACAGCAGTGATTAAAGACAAGGTCTTATATATTCAGGTTGGTGCAGGGATTGTTGCCGACAGTATTGCCAGTAGAGAATGGCAAGAGACTATGAGTAAGGGTCGTGCCATTTTTCGCGCTGTTGCGTTGGCTAAGGCGGGGCTCAATAATAACGAGCCGTCAGACAATAATGTGTAAGCTTTGGCGTAGCCACACGAGCTGGGGTCTGCCTAAACCATGTTGTTGATGATTGATAATTACGATTCTTTTACCTATAACCTGGTGCAATACCTGGCCGAGTTAGGTGAAAATGTTCATGTTCACCGTAATGACGCAGTGGATATTGACCAGCTAAAAGTAATGCAGCCTGATCGCATCGTGATATCACCAGGTCCGTGCACGCCCAATGAAGCAGGCGTTTCGTTAGAGGTGGTAGAGCACTTTGCTGGTCAAGTACCACTATTGGGCGTGTGCTTGGGGCATCAAAGTATTGGTCAAGCCTATGGTGGTGAGATTGTCCATGCCAAAAAAATCATGCATGGAAAAACCTCGATGATCCACCACAATAATAAGGGCGTATTCGCTAGTTTACCGAGCCCCTTTCAAGCAACGCGCTATCATTCCTTAGTGATAGCGCTAAACAGCTTGCCAGATTGTCTTGAGGTGACAGCCTGGACTGAAGACAAGCATGGTGAACTGGATGAAATCATGGGTGTGCGCCATAAAATTGATTTGGTTGAAGGAGTGCAGTTTCATCCAGAGTCGATTCTGAGTCAGCACGGCCATGATTTACTACGTAATTTTATAGTCATGTCCTAGGGTAATTGTTAACACTCCCTAAATACAGTCACTTATTGATAGAGTAAGACATGAATATTCAAACCGCTATTAGACGCCTCACTGAAGGCAATGATTTATCGAGTGATGCGATGACATCCGTCATGCGTAGCATCATGTGTGGTGATGCAACTCCAGCACAGATAGGCGGGTTTCTTATTGGCTTACGCATGAAAGGTGAAACCGTTGATGAAATCACTGCAGCAGCTAGCGTCATGCGCGAGCTGGCGACAAAAATTAATATTGATAAACCCCATGTGGTGGATACCTGTGGTACCGGTGGTGATGGTGCCAGTACGTTTAATATCTCTACCGCCGTTACGTTTGTTGTGGCCGCAGCAGGGGGACATGTTGCTAAACATGGTAATCGTTCTGTTTCCAGCTCAAGTGGTAGTGCAGATTTACTTGAAGCAGCAGGCGTTAATTTGGCTTTAAGCCCAGAGCAAGTCGAAACCTGTATCGATGAAGTTGGCGTCGGTTTTCTTTTTGCACCGATGTATCACAGCGCAATGAAGCATGCTATTGGTCCGCGTAAAGAAATGGCGGTACGCACGATCTTTAATTTGCTTGGCCCATTAACGAACCCGGCATCTGCACCAAACCAAGTCCTCGGCGTGTTTAGTAAAGACTGGTTAGAGCCTTTGGCGCAAACGTTAAAAAATCTGGGCAGTCGTCATGTGCTGGTTGTCAATGCCGACGATGGTCTGGATGAGATTAGTATTGGCAGTGCCACCAATGTTTATGAATTGAACAATAATAAAATCACCAGCTATCAAATAACACCAGAACAATTTGGTTTTCAGCGCGCAGACATTGCCAGTTTGGCAGTTGATAATGCCGAACAAAGCCTAGAAAAAATTAATACAGTCTTTGCTAATGTACAAGGGTCAGCATTAGATATTGTTTTGCTTAACTCCGGCGCAGCGATTTATGTCGCAGGTCTTGCCGATAGCTTGCAAAGCGGAATAGACAAAGCACGTACGTGTATTGCAAATGGTGGTGCCAAAGCAAAGCTAGCTGCGCTGATTGAAATCAGTAGTACTTTACAAGACAAGTGATGGCGAGCAATACAAAGACACCTGATATTTTGACGCGCATTCTTGCGCGCAAAGTGGAAGAGCTAGCGCTTGCTTGCGAGCAGCGACCATTAGCAATGTTGGCATCGCAGACAGAGCATCTTGCGCCGACACGAGGTTTTTATGATGCTATGCGTTCGTGCGTTGACGCAGGTGATACGGCAGTCATCGCTGAAATTAAAAAGGCATCACCAAGCAAAGGCCTGCTGCGAGAAACATTTGACCCGGTAGCAATTGCCCAAAGTTATGAAAGTGCTGGCGCTGCATGCTTGTCAGTGCTGACAGATGTCGACTTTTTTCAGGGATCTCTGGAGTATTTGTCAGCAGTGCACGATGCCTGTAGCCTGCCTTTGTTACGTAAAGATTTTATAATTGATCCCTACCAAATTTATGAGGCGCGTGTTGCGGGTGCTGATGCGATTCTGCTGATTGTCGCGGTATTAGGCGATCCATTAATGCATGAGTTAGCAATCACAGCCAATAACCTCAATATGGATGTTTTGGTTGAAGTACACAATGCACAAGAACTTGATCGAGCATTGCAACTGGATACGCCCCTGATCGGTATTAACAACCGTAATTTACGTACTTTTGATACTAGTCTGGAGACCACTTTGGATTTGCTGGATTGTGTCCCTACAGATTGTTTGGTGATTACCGAAAGCGGCATTCATACTCGTGATGATGTGTTGCGTATGCGCGAAAATGATGTGCACGCATTTTTAGTGGGCGAAGCTTTTATGCGCGCAGACGATCCGGGAGATCAATTACAGGCTTTGTTTAAACCGCTTGATTGACAAACAGGGCGTCCTGAGCGATTAAGTGAATGATGGCGCATTCTAGCGCGAACCAAAGATAACCATTGTCTTGCCGCGCGCTGTGATTAATCCTTGTGACTCCATCGTTTTCAATACGCGCCCGA
>CAYURS010000043.1:0-7141 GCA_964447165.1 uncultured Thiotrichales bacterium | reverse complement strand
AGGGTGAAACACCGTGATAACTGGTGGGGTTTTTTTCGGCGAGTTCAAAGCCTTTACCTTTTTTTGTGACGATGTGCAAAAACTGAGGGCCTTTCATCGTGCGCATATTCTTTAATGTGCGAACCAGCACATCAAGGTCATGACCATTGATGGGGCCGATATAATTAAAGCCCAGTTCTTCGAATAAAGTGCCGGGAATCACCATGCCTTTAAAGTGTTCCTCAGCGCGACGCGCTAATTCCCATACCGGTGGCACACGGCCTAACAATTTTTTGCTTCCCTCTTTCGCGCTTGAGTAAAGTTTGCCAGAGAGTATGCGTGCCAAATGATTTGACATGCCGCCGACGTTGGCTGAGATCGACATCTCATTGTCATTGAGAATGACAAGAAGATTGGTGTCAAGATCACCTGCGTGATTTAGCGCCTCAAAAGCCATGCCTGCAGTCATCGCGCCATCACCAATAACGGCGACAGTTTTTCTGCCTTGCTGTTCGTGTTGTGCGGCAATGGCCATACCTACAGCGGCACTGATTGAGGTGCTCGAATGACCAACGCCAAAGGTGTCGTAATCGCTCTCGCTACGCTTGGGAAAGCCAGAAAGACCACCATGTTGGCGCATGCTGGACATACGTTCACGGCGGCCAGTAAGAATCTTATGAGGATAGCTCTGATGGCCGGTATCCCATACCAGGCGATCAAAGGGTGTGTTATAGACATAGTGTAGTGCGACGGTCAGCTCGACGGTGCCTAAGCCTGCGGCGAAATGGCCACCCGTTGCGGCGACAGAATCGATCAAGAAGTTTCTTAGTTCATCGGCAAGTTGGGGTAGTTCTGCACGCGTAAACTGGCGTAAATCTTCAGGTTTATTAACGCTTTCAAGGAGTGGGTAGGCGGCGGAATTGGATGAGCGATATGACATATTACTGCTTGATAGAACCTGATGTCGGCATGTTGTATTGCCGCTATTATAGCACCCCTTAAAGTGGATCAGGTACTGTGCTTGCTAATCAATGGCAGCGTTGCACGATATAGCTAGAAAGCCAGCGCAATGGATCAACACTGTCGCCCAATGGCGCTAATGCGTCAAGAGCCTGGTTGTGCATTTGTTGGGCCATGTCTCGAGCACCCTTGAGACCCAATAACGATGGGTAGGTTGGCTTATCTTGCTCTTGATCAGAACCTTGGGGCTTGCCAAGGGTTTTAGTGTCCGATTCGATGTCGAGTAGATCGTCACGTATTTGAAAGGCTAGCCCAACGCATTGTGCATATTTCTTTAGCTGCGTCATGGTTGTTTCATCACAATTCGCAGCGAGAGCGCCAACGACAACACTGGCCTCAATTAAGGCACCAGTTTTGAGTCGATGCATTTGTTCTAATTGCTCAATGGTGAGGTGTTTGCCTACTGCGGCTAGATCTATGGCTTGGCCGCCGGCCATTCCGGTAGAACCTGAGGCACTAGAAATGGTTGCGATCATTTTAAGGCGTGATAGTGCTTGTTTATGGCCCAAGTTACCATGAGATAAAATTTCGATGGCAAAGCACTGCAGGGCATCGCCAGCCAGTAGCGCCATGGCATCGCCATAGACTTTGTGGCAGGTTGGTTGGCCGCGACGCAGATCATCATCGTCCATTGCCGGCAAATCATCGTGTACCAGTGAATAGCAGTGGATTAGCTCTACTGCGCAGGCAGCGGCATCGACCTCTGCCAGATCAGCACCTAGGCACTGGGCAGTAGTATAGGCCAAAACGGGGCGAATACGCTTACCGCCGCCAAGTACAGCGTAGTGCATGGCATTATGCAGTTGTGTTGGAGTGAGTTTTATTGAAGGTAGGAACTGGGTCAGGGCAGCATCAACGCGTTCTTGATAGCGGCGCATTAGCTCATTAAGTGGTTTCAGCGTTATTGTCCTCGTCGCTATCGGCAAATGCTTCAAGTACGCTATCACCATTTTTTTCAACGAGTTGTTGCACGCGTTGTTCTGCTTTTTTGAGTGATTCCTGACAGCTACGCGTTAGCTTGATTCCGCGCTCAAATAGTTCGAGCGACTGCTCAAGGCTGGTATCACCTTGTTCCATCTGCTCAACTAGTGTCTCTAGTTCGTTAAGCGATTGCTCAAAATCAGGGCTTGTTGATTTCTTACGTGGCAAACTGGGTGTTCCTCCGTTATTATTGCGACCGCGCTTACGGTAGCGTAAGCCATCGCGTTGGTCAATGTACCCTCTCAAGGGAGGATAAACCCAGGCTTAGGATGCCGTATTCTTGGTTTGAGTGCTAGCCTTGTTAGGTCAAGGTAGCAAGCGCGTACAATCTTAAAGTGTGGAGAGGTGGCCGAGTGGCTGAAGGCGCACGCCTGGAAAGCGTGTATACGTTAATCCGTATCGAGGGTTCGAATCCCTCTCTCTCCGCCAGCTTATTATCCTAAAAGAGCCCGGCAGTACATTAACATGACAATCGAAACTCAATGGCAAGGTGCCGTGTAGAACTCTGTGGCGTGAATTTGGTCATTATATGCGTGAGCAAGAAGAATACATTGTAAGCCATATCAAAGGCGCTATTTACGTGCCCCCAAAGATTAAACAGAAAGATTTTTTGCAATCATTATGGTGATACTGTCAGCGGAAAAACGCTAGTGTTCTATTGCTCTGTTGGCTATCGTTCATCAAAGCTTAGTCAGCGGGTACAAGGTGCGCTCTAGGCAAAAGGTGCCATACAGTCCTATAATATGAGAGGCGGAATTTTTACCTGGCACAATGAGTTACGACCACTTGAAAATGCACAAAGCGAGACGCAAGTGATTCATCCTTATAACCGTCGCTGGGGTAAGTTTGTTAATAGAAAGTCATTAACCCGTTATTCACTGCCCTAAATTTCTAACCTAATCATTCAAGGAGCACAATACTATGCGCTATATTCTTTTCATTACAATTATATTGATGGCCACAGCTTGTACTGTAGACCAGTCAGATACAGTAGCGTCTAATGGCAACGCAACGACGCTTATGCAACAAAATGAGACGGGTGTATGGCATGTACAGCACGTCAAAGTGCCTGCAGCGCAGCGCTTGATCACAGATCAGCCGAATATTATTGTGCTCGATGTGAGAACGTCAAAAGAATATAGCGCAGGACATATTTCTGGCAGCAAACATATTGATTTTTACCAAGAAGATTTTGCTGATAAATTGTCTCAACTTGATAAATCGGCAGTGTATCTATTGCACTGTAAATCAGGCGGGCGTAGCTCAAAAGCACTTAAGATAATGCAGAACCTGGGTTTTGGCGATGTCTACCATCTTGATGGTGGATTTGACGCATGGAAAGAGGCAGGTTTAGCTGTTAGCTAGCTGAAGACTTAGTTGTAGTGACGTTGTTATCGTGTTGATAGAGGGTTGTTAGATGCAAAAGCAGTTAGTCTCAATTTTTTCTCTGTTTTTTTTATGTATGGCAAGCGCAGCAATGGCGGATCATGTCAGCGACGACAAAGTAGATGACATCCTTTTGACTAAGGGGCATGCGCGTATGATTGTTTTTGTTAGTGGTAGCAGTATTGAAATAGAGTTTTATACACCAACCATTAACATACTGACCTTTGAAGGCATGCCAGGTAATGAGCTTCAGCAAGCAGAATTTGATGAAGCGGTTACCTGGCTTACGGAAGCAGATAATGTATTGACTGTGGCTGATGTGGCGAAATGCACGGCAGTCGTTGCAGAAGTGAACTCTTCAATTATTGATAGTAAAACTAAAACCGATAAAGCAAAGCTTGTTGAGTTTGACGCTTATTATGTGCTGGAATGTCAGGAGCCATCAGAACTTGATCAAATCACCATCAATTTATTCGAGAAGTATCCTGCGGTTAAAGAAATTTTTACCAAGAGACAAGGCGTAGGTAAAATTAAACGAGGAAAATTAAGCTCGACTAATACCGGTATTAGCCTGCAATAAGATATTTTAGATCGCAATCTACTTTGTACAGAATAAGTTAGAATTTCCTTAAGATGAGGACGCCTTGGCTTGGCGTCCTCAGCAAGTACGGTGGTATTACTTAATACCTTCTACTCCAAACGTGAGTTTAATAGTGTCTCCGATAGCTGGGCTACCGTAAGTCACGCCAAAATCCGCACGGCTAATCGTTGCTGATGCATCGAATCCACAGATTTCTTTTTTGTTAAAGGGATGAGCGCCACAGCTGATTTTGCTGACATCTAAGGTGACGGCCTTTGTTGTGCCGGCAATGGTTAATTCACCTTCAATCGTTGCGGTATCACCGTCGATGGTTACCTTGGTTGATTCATAAGTTATTTCAGGGAATTCAGCTGCGTTAAGAAAGTCAGGTGAGCGTAGATGGTCATCGCGTTTTTTAAAGCCTGTATCAACAGATTCAGCATCAATAACAATTTTAACTGAACCCGTTTTTGCTTCTCGATCAATAACAATACTGCCTTGCGTTTTATTAAAACGGCCATGCATTGTGGAAAAACCAAGATGGCTTACCGCAAAGTGTGGATAGGTGTGAGCCGGGTCGATGACATAGGTGACCGGTGCCGCGATAGAGGCAAAAGGCAGGGTGAGTGCGGCACTAATAAGCATAGGTTTTAGCATGGTGCGTTCCTTCTTTATGGTTAATGTTATGTTAAAGAAATAATTAAATTGGTATAGGCCCGGCAACTTGTTCGGTTAGAAAAACGGCAATGATTGCAGGTATTAAAATAAGCGTGCCAAGTTTTATAATGCGCATAATGCTGAGTTTATAACGCCACTCAAATAGCATAGCGATTAGCGGGATGCTGGCCAGTGCAATTAACACGTACCAAGGTACTTTGGCGTATAAAACAGAGGCAATACCGATGAGTGAACACAATACAGCAACAGGGAAATAAAAGCTCGCGCCATGGTCAATGCGCTTGGCGAGGCCATAAAATGTGATGGCAGCCGTGCTTGCACCAACCGCGATAGCTAATTCTCCCAGCAATGATGAAGCGCCAATTAACGCACACAGGCCTGTGGTAATTGCCAGTATGGTTGCAGAAACACTGGTTGCGATATCTTCATCACGCATTTGGTGAAATGCGAAAGTCAGCCATAAGGCATAGATGCTGGTTGAGCTGGCAAGGATAACTTGCTGCCAGATATCGATACGTACCAGTTTAGGCCATATCAGCCAGCCAACGGCCGCGATGGAAAAAATGATCAGAACATGTTGTAGGGTATTAGTAGAAAATAACCGCCGTGCGATCAACCCCACTATGACAGCGCAAGCCCCCAAAACAACCAGTTTTCGAGAGCTGCTAAGCGGGCTTAATCTGCCATCAAGAATTAACCAAGCTGCGACAAAATAAGCTATAGCAAAAACCAGTGTTGACCACCAAGAAAAGCGCCTGGGAAGAATTGCACCAGCAATGAGTGCAATAATAAAAGGCACGATTCCGGCCTCTATTGCAGGGTGGTTCAGTAGTTCGTTTTGAAGTAATGCTTGCATCAAGTGTCCACCTGGGCTGTGTTAGTGTGCTGATTATGGCGCTGATAATAAACTGGCTGAGTGACACATTGTATTTCGTGATGGCTGTGAAGTGAAGCAGACCATTGCACGCTGGAAGATCTGCTTGGCAAGCAGAAAAAAATAAAATCCTTACTGGGCATGGTGAATTAACTGAGCCAGTAAATTCTTCATTAAGGATTGTGATGCCGAGTGGTGTTCTTTGCCGCTTGCGATCGTTATGGCATCTTGGATAAATTGACCAGAAACCAATTCATGCGCGCAGGCGTTAACAATATTGTTAATGCTGCATGGCGTCATTTCTAAATGAAATTGCAGTGCCAGAACATGGTTATTAAAACTGAAGGCTTGATTTTTACACGCTTCACTTGATAGTAATTGTATTGCTCCCTCAGGCAAATCAAACGTATCGCCATGCCAGTGTAACGCGGTAAAACGTTCAGGAAAATGTTTATCAAAAACGCTAGTGCTATCCGTTTTTCCCCTGTCAGTTTTCTCCCTATTAACTTTCTTCAGATCAAACCAGCCAATTTCCTTTTGTGCGTTAGGATAAACCTTTGCGCCTAAAGCGTCGGCAATAAACTGTGAGCCGAGGCAAATACCGAGCACGGGTTTTTTGTCCTCAATGGTTTGTTTAATAAATTTTCGTTCCGATTTCAACCATGGATACTGCTGGTCATCATAAATGCCCATTGGGCCACCCATAATAATCAGCGCATCAAATTCATTGTGTTGTGGCAGGCAACTATTCTGATAAAAATGAGTGGTACTGATTTGGTGCGTAGTCTGCTCAAGCCAATCGCCTATATAGGCTAGACCTTCAAATGCAACATGTTGCAGGGTATGAATACGCACTATGGACGAAGCCTAAATATGGAGATTACGATTAGCTAGTTACTATAACGCCAGCGTGTGCCATCTTTACTGTCTTCAAGCTCAATGTTGGCTGCAGTAAGTTGGTTACGAATTTCATCGGCACGCGCATAATTTTTTGCTAATTTTGCGCTGTCACGTTCTGCCAGCAAGTCATTGATGGTTGTTTCGTCTAGATCGCTGTTAGTGGTAGTGCTTTTAAAATAGGTGTCTGCATCGCGTCGCAATAATCCCAGTAAATAGCCACTGTTAATAATACGTGCCTTAATTTCAGCCTGTTCGTCAGGGCTGGTTGATTTATTCAGCTGGTGCGCGCACTCATGCAGCGCACTAATGGCTAGAGGTGTGTTGAGGTCATCTTCCAGTGCATTTTGTACATTGCTATCAATCACATTAGTGTCTGCTGCGCTTTGTTGGCAAGTACGCAAGGCTTGATAGATTGAGTCAAGTCGATTGCGTGCCTGAATAATTAAATCTTCTGACCAATTTAATGGTGAGCGGTAATGTGTTGAAAGTAGTGCAAGACGAAGCACCTCGCCATCATGATCTTTTAGTAAGGCATGAACCTGGCGTACATTACCAATCGACTTTGACATTTTTTCTTCATCGATGGTGATATAGCCATTGTGTAGCCAGTAACGCACATATTGCTCATTGTCGGCACAGCAACTACCTTGGGCTAATTCGTTTTCATGATGCGGAAAGGTTAAGTCTTGGCCGCCGCCATGAATATCAATGGTGCCGCCAAGGTGTTTGCGAACCATTGCTGA
>CAYURS010000042.1:0-7188 GCA_964447165.1 uncultured Thiotrichales bacterium | reverse complement strand
GTAATAACTTGCCATAGCTGTCATCGATATTTTTATCCTGGCGCGCCACTTCAACCGCAGACTCTGCATCCATACGCGCAAAGGCATCCAGGGCTTGATTCAACATGCCTTGTACACGCTCAACCAACACTTTTAGCTGGTTATAATAAGGACGTGATTCTTTTACTTTGGAATCATCCGTTTTGCGCGCGATCATTTTGGCTTCATCACCAATACGTTCCAAATCAGAAATCGCTTTACCAACGGCAATAACCAACCTGAGATCACGCGCGGTGGGTTGACGTCGAGCTAAAATCTGGCTACAAAATTCATCAATCTCTATTTCAAGCTGATTAATTTTTTCATCACGTCGGACTAATTTTTCAGGTGACTCATTGCCTTCGAGCAACGGGACGATTGCCATTTGCAGCAATTCCTCAACCATACCACCCATAACGAGAACACGATTACGGATATTCTCCAGCTCGTTATCGAACTGATGCGAGATATGCCGACCCAGCCTATAACTATCCACTCTGTTAATAACTCCTAATTATCGTACGACCCATTTTCCATTCTACCACTGTATTCATGTAGCCAGGGCCTGTTAACACTATAAACATGGTAGCGTTGCTGCGTTGCAGCTCGCTTGTGTACCGCAAGTACACGGCGCTCACTGTGCCTTGTCCTACGAAAAAATGGCCTCCGTCGCTATCATGTTTATAGTGTTAACAGACCCTAGCCAAAACGCCCGGTAATGTAGTCTTCAGTCAGTGGATGGACAGGATTTGTAAAAATAGTTGCTGTTTTACCCACTTCGATCAAATCACCCATATGAAAATAAGCTGTACGCTGTGAAACGCGTGCGGCCTGTTGCATAGAATGCGTCACAATCGCAATGCTATATTGCTGGCGTAACTCATCAATTAAATCTTCAATATTGGCTGTAGCGATGGGGTCTAGTGCTGAACAAGGCTCATCCATCAAAATAACTTCGGGGCTAACAGCGATGGTGCGAGCAATACATAAACGCTGTTGCTGTCCTCCGGATAAACCAGTACCCGGCTGATCAAGACGATCCTTCACTTCGTTCCATAAACCGGCTTTTTGCAAAGAGGTTTCAACGATCTCGTTAAGATCAGCCTTGTTTTGCGCCAAGCCATGAATACGCGGCCCCCAGGCAACGTTCTCATAGATTGATTTAGGAAAGGGGTTGGGTTTTTGAAAGACCATGCCTACTTGTGAGCGCAGTGGTACCACATCGATATTTTTATCGTAGATATCTTGACCATCAAGTTTTATTTCGCCCGTGACACGACAGGTCTCAATGGTGTCATTCATACGGTTCAGGCAACGTAAAAATGTCGATTTACCACAACCAGATGGGCCAATCATCGCCACCACTTCGTTACGAGCAATATCAAGATTAACAGCATGAATCGCGCGCTTGTCGCCATAATAAACCGTCACATCACGACAGGTAATACGTGGGTCAGCAACGGTATAATCACCTACGGTTTCGCGATGCTCGCGAGAAATTTTTCTGTAGCCTGTCGCTGCCACAGCATTTTCGTTTGCTGTTGAATTGTCGTTAGATGTAATATCGTTCACCATGCACCCTCATTCAGGAGTCTCTGAATAGCCATTAGCCTACCAACGACGCTCCAGTTTTTTACGTACAACAACTGCCACGGCATTCATTGCAATAAGAAATACTAATAACACCATGATGGCGCCTGATGTCTTTTCAACAAAGGCGCGCTCTGGGCTATCTGCCCACAAAAATATCTGCACAGGCAATACGGTAGAGGGATCAACCACCCCTGTTGGAACATCAACAATAAAGGCCACCATACCTATCATCAACAAAGGCGCTGTTTCGCCCAAGGCTTGCGCCATCCCTATTATAGTCCCTGTCAGCATTCCGGGTAGCGCTAAAGGCAACACATGGTGGCGAATCATTTGTACTTTAGACGCGCCGATAGCCAGTGCAGCCTGGCGTATGGCATTAGGCACACTCCTTAATGCGGCACGGCTAGAAATAATAATCGTCGGCAGTGTCATAAGTGTTAGCACGAGCCCACCTACCAACGGCGCTGAGCGAGGGAACTGAAACCAGTTAATAAACAAAGCCAGTCCTAATAAACCAAAGACAATTGAGGGCACTGCGGCCAGGTTATTGATATTAACCTCGATGATATCTGTCCACTTGTTCTTAGGTGCAAACTCCTCCAAATAAATTGCTGTCGCTATCGCAATAGGGAAGGCCAGTGCTAAAGTCACCAATAATGTCAAAAATGACCCTGACAAGGCAGCCAAAATACCGGCTAATTCTGCATCGCGTGAATCACCATTACTAAAAAAATTAAAATTAAACCGTGTTTCCAGTAATCCTTTTTCGTCCAGAGTATCAACCCAAGCTATTTGCTGATTTGAAAGACGGCGATCACTTTCCGGTAAATTACGATCGATATAACCCTTTCTAAGCATATCGATTTCATCATCAACTGGCACCCAGATGCGCATTTTTGTGCCAACCAAATCTGGGTTGTTCTTAACCAGATCTGACATCTGATAAGAAGCACCCGTACTGATCAATTTATAGAGATTACGCTTGTCTTGACGCTGAGTAACCTCGGGAAAGAGATCTTGCAAGGTCACTTTTATTAGTGCCGCATAGTTAGCAGAGGCCAAGCTCTTTCTATCGCGGCGGTCGTCAATATCCATCTTGTCGGCATCAAAGCTAACATCCAAGACAACATAGGTCTGTACAAAAGCAGTGTGCCCCTTATAAACAATATTGCTAAACATAAACAATAAAAATAGCATAGCCGCCGCAATAGCTAGCTTTCCGTAAAGCTGGAAACGTTTTTCTGCCGCATTGCGCCGACGCATGCTGGCATTCACTATATCGATAGTACGCAAACGTTGAACTGTGGTTTTACGACTCATAATTAGAGAACCGTCTCTTCACTATATTTTCGTACAACATAAAGTGCGATAATATTCAAAATTAGTGTCGTCACAAACAATAACAAGCCGAGCGCAAATGCTGCCAACGTCTTGGCACTATCAAACTCTTGATCGCCGGTTAACAAAGTGACAATTTGCACGGTGACGGTCGTTACTGCATCCAGGGGGTTCAATGTCAAGTTAGCGGCAAGGCCTGCCGCCATAACAACAATCATCGTTTCACCAATAGCGCGTGAAATACCCAACAAAATACCGCCGATAACACCCGGCAACGCTGCCGGAAAAACAACTTTAAGTATGGCTTCGGATTTCGTCGCCCCCAATGCATAAGCACCATCACGCATCGACTGTGGCACAGCATTAATAACATCATCAGACAGCGATGAAATGAAAGGAATAATCATAACGCCCATCACCAAACCAGCTGCCAGCGCACTTTCCGATGCCACATCAAGCCCCAAACCACCACCAAATTCTCGTATTAACGGCGCAACAGTCAGCGCGGCAAAAAAACCGTAGACCACGGTAGGAATACCCGCCAGTATCTCAAGCAAAGGTTTGACAATTAAACGTACCTTGGGGGTCGCGTATTCAGATAAATAAATGGCAGACATCAAACCAATCGGGATAGCGACAACCATCGCAATAAAAGAGATCAACAGCGTGCCAACGAATAAAGGGATGGCACCGAAGCTACCTGATGAAGCAACTTGATCAGCACGCAAGGCAGTTTGTGGGCTCCACTGGGTGCCAAACATAAAATCGGAAAACGGCACTTCGCCAAAAAAACGTACCGATTCAAACAGCACCGATAAAATAATACCAATGGTGGTTAAAATAGCAATGCTAGAGCTAGCAATCAAAAATCCAACAATAACCTTTTCTACCCAGTTACGCGTACGTGCCTCTTGTTTCACCGAGCGCCAGGCAATAAACAAGCCGGACAAAGACAGTGCGATAACAGCCCAGGTCAACCAGTTGGCACTCTTGTCTTGCAATACCGCATAATAATCGGCTGTCTGTTGTAATAACGGACTAATATCGCCAATCGCAATACCGTTATCCACTAAGTTTTTAACCTTACTAATAAACAGATTAATTTCACCCTGAGCCTGGCTGCTTACCTCAACGGGCAAGGAGCTCAATACCATATTAGTGATAACGGTATTTTCTAAAAACTGCCACAGGGCAAAAATAAAAAAAGCAGGAATAAATGCTGCCAAAGCAACAAAGGAACCGTGATAGAACGGCAAAGAATGAAGCTCTTTCACCTTACCGCCAACGACTGCAAACGAACGGCGTATACCTATCTGATAAGCAATAAATGCCATCACAATGAGCACCAATAATAGTGTTGTTGGCTGCATACTCTCCCCGTAAAAAATCAATACACCAGCGTGCTACTGGCTTAGCTCTATTTTCGTTACCATTTATTCTACTTCGATTTCTTCAGGCAAACTGTTTAGCTCGGCAACATCTGCCTGAAACCTTTCACGTTCGTCTTTAGGCATTGGTATCAGGCCTCGATCAGACAAATAGCCTTCTTCACCTGTTGCTTTGTTACTCATAAATTCTTCAGCAAACTCTTGCAATCCAGGGATAACCCCAACGTGCGCTTTTTTAACATATAAATAGAGTGGACGCGAAATAGGGTATGCCCCCTTAGCAATAGAATCAAAGTCTGGCGCCACCCCTTCTATTGCAGCACCCTGCACCTTGTCAGAGTTCTGCTCAAGAAAACTATAACCAAAAATACCAAAAGCCTTTGCGTTGGCCACCAATTTTTGCACGATCAAGTTATCGTTCTCACCCGCCTCAACATAAGCGCCATCTTCACGAATGCCATGACAAATTGCCTTATAACGATTTTTGTTGGTTTTTTTAATGGCTTTAATCCAGGAAAATTGCTTGCAGCCCCCCTCCATCGCTAACTCAACAAAGGCATCACGTGTACCCGAGGTTGGCGGCGGCCCTAGCACTTCAATTTTAATATCTGACAAACTGTCATTCACTTCTTGCCAAGTTTTGTAGGGGTTTTCAATTAAAGTTTCTGAACCATCAGGGTTAGGCACGTTTTTAGCTAATGCCAAAAAAATATCCTTGCGTGTGAATGAAGCTGTATTGGTTTGCTTGGAATTAGCAAAAACAATCCCGTCATAGCCTATTTTAATTTCAATGATACCTTTAACACCATTGTCTCTACACTGGTCCACCTCAGATTGCTTAATACGACGTGACGCATTGGTCGCATCCGGATATTCTAGACCCACACCTCGACAGAATAATTTAAGGCCACCACCGGAACCAGTAGACTCAACCTTGGGCGTCTTATAATCGGTAGTTTTACCGAAAAATTCCGCGACAACCGTTACGAAAGGATAGACCGTTGATGAACCTACAATTTCGATATAATCACGTGACGCAGCATGCGTCACGATGCCCGCCGATGAAATAATAACTGTCATCATCAGCATGAAAGAAAGTTTGTTCATTAAAAATCGCCTATTACTAATAGTAAACTCCACCTATAATCTTAATAATTATTTCTAATAAAGGTACTGAGCCTGTAGAAAGAAAGTATTATTATCATTGTCAACAATACCATCCCTACTATCTTCTATACGGTAAGTGCCTTGAAACTTAATGTTATGCTTTTTGACATAATAAGTCGCACCAATTTGAGTTTGGATAAATTCGTTTGCATACGGCTCAGCATCTTGGACAGCATAAGATACTGCTATCTGGACTTTCTCTGGAATAACCGCATAACCCACCTCAAGCGCATATACATCAAGCTCTGCATCGCCGTTCGCTGCAAAAATAGTGGCGCCATTGATCTTACCTAAATCAGCTGCCACTGCTTCAGCACTGAACGTATTGTACTGTGCATCTATCGACCAGCCATGGCCACGGTAGGCACTACTTAGTTCTATACCAATAACGTTTTCAATGTCCGGATTATCAGCATCAAGCCCACGCTGGTCACCATCGTTATCCCATTGGTAGGCTGCTAATGCAAAACCTAGTTTTGACTTGGCATCAAAATTATCATGCTTTTCTTTGAAATAACCCAAAGGAAAATATTGAATACGACCGCCAACTAACAAGCCTTCACTATTATCAGCGTCAGAGTTAACTTCCGAGTCAAAATCAATTTGGTTATTGGCTGGGTCAATTTCAGCAAATGCAACACCAACATCCCAAACAAGTTTAGTTGTCTCTTTACGCGCGCTCAACCAACCGATACCTGTCTGGCGCCCTGGCACACCAGAGTTTGTGTCGCCCACAAAAGTACGCTCTACCTGATGCGAAACATTAGACGAAGTAAGATCTGAACGACTAAATTGAACCACACGCGTATGCCCTAAACGCCACTTGCCGCCATTGCTATGCTTATATTCAATGTAGCCGTCAACCAGCTGAGCATTACTTACGCCGGCATTCGTATCAAGATCACTGCCCTCGCCAAAGTCCCACTCTATCTGCGCACCCCAGTTTTTATCTATGTGAGCATCAAGCTCTACACGCAAGCGACGAAAACCAATGTCGTCAGTGCTTTCGCCATTACCTGGGTTTCTCTGTATATACTGCAAATGAACTCGGCCACCAATATCAACCTTTCTATCACCGTCTGAGAAAATAGTCTGCTTTGAGTATGTAGGCATGGTTGCCACGCTTGCCATAGCAACAATCATTGGCAATAAACAAAGATTTTTTTTCATTATCTCCCCCTCACCGAGTATACGAGAAGCTCAGCCAAACCATATTCAAGATTTTAATCTGTGTAAGAATACGTGGCAGTTATGACAGAAATATGACAACCGAAAATTACTGGGCATTCATGCCTCTGGTTCCTATGGTCTCCGTGGGTAGTCCATACCTAACTTTGTTCTCGCACCCCCCAACCTCAGTGAAATACCTACGGTGCCGTATTTCGAGTCAGCATGAGTTGCCACGCTGAAGCGTGAAAACGAGGAACGAGTGAGGGGAAAGTAAAATAGTGCATATCTATATTATAGATATAAAAATTTCACTAAAAAAGAAATTGGAACTGAGCTCGAATGACATCTTGATCGTTATTATCAATGCCATTAATATTTTCTCTTTCGGTATAGCTGAATAAAAATTTAAGGGCATGTTGTTTAATAAAGTAATTTACCCCGACCGAACTCTCTAGCAACGCCTCGGCATAATTTTCGGTGTCTTGTTGGGTATAAGCAAGCACAAGCTCAAACG